>NZ_RBWE01000001.1:2108571-2175534 GCF_003627965.1 Desulfofundulus salinus
CGTGCCGGGGTAAAATATTTTTGCCACTGCCCTAAAACGGCCTATTCATCTCTACTTCCGAACATCGCAATTGGCTCGTATAATCAGCAACTGGGTTCCTTTCCGGTTAAGTGGCTTTTGTCCACCGGCCTCAAAGCGTCCCATAAACGCCGGATAATCCTTTCCCCAATACACTGGTGGGCCGGCGTTCCATCGGAACGGAACATTTCCTGATAGGGAATGGCCACGGTGAAATAATTGTCGGCATCAAGATTACCCAGCAGGTCAACCTTTGCCTTCATGTGAATACGTAGCCCGTCCTCTTCGTTTACAAAAATCATTTCAATGTGTTCAATGTGGCGAAAATCCGCCGGCGTGCCCGGACCGGAACAAAACTTAAACACCTGCTGCCGGGAGGTAGAGGTAAGGCCACAGGAGGCAAAACCCAAATGCCAGGATAAGGCTTCCCATACGGCAGTGATAGCCGGGGAAGGCTTTATGGTCAGTTCGATCATGCGGGTGACATCGGGGGCAAAGGCAATCACCACCTGTACACGCAAAAAACAACGGTGGTGATCACTGCTGATGGCCAGGTTCAGGGGCAGGTGCAAGGTGAAAGGTAATTCCATCGTTTCGCCCGGATGTACGGTTACTTCCCTGGCCAGTTCCATTTTGGCCGCGCTTTCCCTTTGCCGGCGACGTCCCTTCCCCCCATCCTCCCCCTCGTACCATTCCTCCAGTAATTCCAGCTGTATCCCCTTGATGCGCCGGGAAGTTCTTACCGCTTTCAAGAAAACTTCCCCTTGTACCGTGCCTCCCTGGACATACTCCAGGAACGGCAAACGCACGTCCAGGGAGAGATCGGGGAAAACTTTCCCTTTTAAGTTATTCCATAAACTCAACCCCCACCCTCCCTCCAATAAATTGGTCTCTTGCTAATTATTCGCTGTGGGAGCAAGTAATTCCTGCCCTTGGCAAACAGAAGTTAAGGCAAGATGTGCAATGGTTTCCACATCAAGGGGCAAACCGATACGCAAAAAATTTTCCACGCAGCGAATGGTCACATCGTCCATTATTTCCAGGGCTGTGGGAATAACCCCGACACCAATTATGGCGGTGATGGTCCAGGCCGCCTCTTCGACAGTAATGACACCGGGCTCCACTATGGCCAACATCTCAGCAGGGTCTATTTTAACAATGATGTCACCTAACCTTATCCTGCTTTTTTCTCAAACATCTTGAAATAAAAAACCTGCCGGGAAGGCAGGTTTAATTCGGTTAAGCCGTCACTCTGAATGAGCGGGTCGATTCCAGTGGCTCTACCAACGTAACCCGGGAGCCATGTTCGACTGCCCAGAGAATCTGAGATACGAGGCTGCCCACATCTCCTTCCCGGATAGATTTGGCCGGCAAGGCCAGGGGAAGGCAGAACTCCGGGCGATCGGCATAGCGCAGGCAGACCTGCAGGTGCAACCGCTCCCCCACGGAACGAAGCGGGGCAACGCGCGTTATCCGCCCATCCCGGGACGACAGCTCGTCCTGGACCTGAGCCAGCAGGGCATTCAGGCTAGAGTCCCACAGACCGCCGCTGTACATAAAAGACACCTCACTCCATGCTCTGGGCTTTCTTTTATTATATTAATCGAGCCATGGCGGGGTAAATTTTCTAAAGGCCAACAACATAAATGAAGCACCTAACTGACAGCAGAAAAGTTAAATGGTAAACTTTGAGGGGGCCTGGCCGCAATAGTCTCTTCTTTTGCCATTCAACCGACTTTAAAGCAGTTTAAACGGAAAAAAGCAATTTGGTTTTATTTACCATTGAAGTAGTTGCATATAACCTGATAAAAGGGTAATAATACGAACAACAGGGTCGGTAATGGCCGAGCCAAGACTGCTACAGGGTCGCAAATGGCTCTGTAGCAGTCGGCCAAAGGTTGATATCGGGTCACATTGGCTCGATATCAGCCGGCGGGCAGATCAATGGAGGTTCCGGCAGGCTCGGCAGCAGTCCGAAGGACTGCTGCCGGGTCGTAAGGGATATCCATTGATCGAGCTAAGATCAGTACAGGTGCCGGAGTATTTTTGTCGGCTACGACTAAAATAGAGAGGTCTGGTGCAGTCGAGAGATTGCATCAGGCTTCCCAGGTATCTGCACTGGTCGAGCAAAGGTCATTACGGGTTCCGTAATGGTCCGCGGTAGCCGAAAGGTTACCGTGGGCTATGCAGGGATGCGTAATGGCTGTAGCGCAGGTCATTACCGGCTCGAAAAAGAAACCCTTCTCCAATGGAGAAGGGTTTCTTATTTATAGTGCTGCAGGTTTTAAAACTGATGGTGCGCCAGTCCCGCGTTTACCCCAGTGTTCCCACGACGTCCACACAGCGGGGGCACAGGGTGGGATGCTCCTGGTGCCGGCCAACGCCGGGGTGATACATCCAGCACCGCTCACATTTTTCTCCCGGCGCCCTTTCCACCACCACCGCCAGCCCCGGGATTATTTCAGAAACCACCGCCTTTTCCGGCAGGTCCCCGGTCCACTTTTTAAGCTCCACGGCGGAGACGATGAAAATGGTAGGTAAATCCTGGACCCTGGACAGAAAATCGTACATTTCCTCCCGGGCGTACAAGATCACTGCAGCCTCCAGGGAGTTGCCGATTACTTTTTCCCGCCGGGCCGCCTCCAGGGCCCGGGTAACCTCTCCCCGCACGGCCAGCAGGCGTTCCCACCTGGACTCCAGCTCTACATCCAGGTAATCTTCGTTAACCTGGGGCATGTCGGTTAACTGTACACTTACCGGCGCATCCTTTTCTTTCGGGGCATAGCGCCAGATTTCCTCCGTGGTAAAGGCCAGAATAGGTGCAAGCAAGCGTACCAGGGCATGTAATACCTGGTAGAGCACAGTCTGGGCCGCCCGGCGTTCCGGGGATTGGGCGGAGGTGGTGTAGAGCCGGTCTTTAATCATATCCAGATACAGCGCGCTCATATCAATGGTACAGAAGTGATGAATGGTATGGAAAACCACATGGTACTCGTAATCCCTGTAGGCAGCCAGCACCCGCTCCATCATCCGGTGCAGGCGCAAAAGCGCCCAGCGATCCATCTCGGGAAGCCGGTCATAAGGTACCTGGTCGCCGGGTCCGAAGTCATACAGGTTCCCCAATAAAAACCGGCAGGTATTGCGGATCTTGCGGTAGGCTTCGGTCATTTGCTTGAGAATGTTCTGCGATACCGCCAGATCACCCCGGTAGTCGGCAGAGCTCACCCACAGGCGCAAAATATCGGCACCCATTTGATCGACAATCTTCAGGGGATCGATTACATTACCCAGGGATTTGCTCATCTTACGGCCCTGTTCATCAACCACAAAACCGTGAGTAAGCACAGCCCGGTACGGGGCCTGACCCCGCACCGCCACCGCCGTGGACAGGGAACTGTTAAACCAGCCCCGGTGCTGGTCGCTGCCTTCCAGGTAGAGATCCGCCGGCCAGCGCAGTTCCGGCCAGATGTCCGGTTGCTCCAGCACGCCCACGTGGGAAGTGCCGCTGTCAAACCAGACATCCATGATATCGGTTTCCTTGGTAAACTCGCCGGCCCCGCAGGACGGGCATTTGAACCCGGAAGGAAGCAGTTCCGCCGCTTCCCGCACAAACCAGACATCCGAACCGTGCTCCTTGAACAATCCCTGCAGGTGGGATATGGTTTCTTCGGTAATAATTTCCTTGCCGCAACCGGTGCAGTAAAAGATGGGTATGGGAACGCCCCAGGTCCGCTGCCGGGAAATGCACCAGTCGCCGCGGTTGGCCACCATATTGTAAATGCGCTCTTCTCCCCAGGCCGGGATCCAGCGCACCTGGCGGATGGCCTCCAGAGCTTTCTGGCGAAAGCCCTCAATAGAAGCAAACCATTGTTCCGTAGCCCGGAAAAAAACCGGCCTTTTACAACGCCAGCAGTGGGGGTACTGGTGGTTTATGGTATCGCTTTTAAGCAGTTTACCCCTGGCCCTTAACTCGGCAATGATGCCCTCGTTGGCGTCCGTATAAAACTGTCCGGCAAACTGCCCCGCTTCCCCGGTAAAACGCCCCCGGCCGTCAATAGGAGACAGGATGGGCAAACCGTAGCGCTGCCCCACCAGGTAGTCTTCGTGGCCGTGGCCCGGAGCAGTGTGCACGCAGCCGGTACCGGCATCCAGGGTAACGTGATCCCCTAAAATGACCAGGGAATCCCGTTCAATAAAGGGATGCCCCAGAACCACGCCCTCCAGGTCACTGCCGGCAAACTCTTCTTTAATGGTCCAATCATTGAGTCCCACAGCCCGGGCAAAAGAAGGCAGCAGTTCTTTAGCCACCACATATTCCTCTTCCCCGGAGGCCACCAGAACATAGGTAAAATCGGGATGCAGGCAAACGGCCACGTTGGCAATTAACGTCCAGGGAGTGGTAGTCCAGATGACCACCTGGCTGCCCGCCGGCAAACGCCCCTTTCCATCCTTTACGGGAAAACGAACATAGATGGACGGGGACTTTTTATCCTGATATTCCACTTCCGCCTCAGCCAGGGCCGTTTCACAGGTGGCACACCAGTAAACGGGTTTTAAGCCCTTGTAAATGTAACCCCGGCGGGCCATTTCCCCGAAGACGCCAATTTGCGCCGCCTCATAGTGGGGCATCAGGGTGAGATAGGGATGCTCCCAGTCTCCACGCACGCCCAGGCGCTTAAACTCCTGCCGCTGGACGTCCACAAATTTCAAGGCGTATTCCCTGCACTTGTGCCGGAACTCCACCGGGTGAACGGCATGCCGGTTTAACCCCAGGTTTTTAATGGCCTGCTGTTCAATGGGCAACCCGTGGGTATCCCAGCCAGGCACATAGGGGGCATCGTAGCCGGCCATGGAGTGATACTTGATTACAATATCCTTGAGCACCTTGTTCAGGGCAGTCCCCAGGTGGATGTGCCCGTTGGCGTAGGGCGGCCCGTCATGCAGAATAAACTTGGGCCGGCCGGCATTTTTTTGCTGTACGAGGCGGTAAATATTAATTTCATCCCAGAATTTTAAAATCTCCGGTTCCCGTTGGGGCAGATTGGCCCGCATGGGAAAATCGGTTTTGGGCAGGTTTAAGGTCTGGCTGTAATCCATCAGTAACCACCCCAGTTTACGTATAATAGCTCAAGTGTGTCCGGCTAAAATAGAAAAAATCCCGCCCCAAGGGACGGGATTTTCCCGCGGTACCACCCTTATAGACAGGTTAACGTTCACTAACCTGTCCCCTCGTTTTGCCGGTAACGGCGGCCAGCCGTCCGGGCCTACTAAACGGGGGTAATCCCGCCGTTCAGCCGGCGCCTCCCGGGTGATTTTCGCCATGGTTTCCTGTACCCGGTTTCCAGCTTCCCCGGGCTCTCTGCAACAGGAGGGACCTGGCTACTCGTCCCGCTCACAGGCTTTGCAACATAAGCTTTTGCAACATAAACAACAAGTATTATACACAAAAAATAGGGATCAGGTCAACATGCCTGGGCCATTCCCCAGTAGGATCTCCAAGCTTTGGTCAATGGCCTAACTTTGCTCCCACTGTTTATATGGGCCTCGCACTTCAATGCTCATCCTTGGATTCTGAATTTTTTATCTTAAGTATTCAATAGCAAAATTACAATAAAAACCTATTGCCTCAAGGAGCTTTGAAATTTCTATATACTCATTTGGCTGATGTGCCAGCCTGGCCTCTCCCGGCCCGAATATGAAGAAGGGTAGTTTTGTGGGAGGAATTAAGACTGCCGCATCAGTATAGTAGCTAACCCCCTCTATTGCAACTTCCCTCCCCAAGGTCTGGCTGGCAACTTTTTCTCCCATCTTTACAAGTTCATGGTTCATAGGGGTATCAACGGAAGGCCTATCATTTATAATTTCTACTTCAGCTTCAAGACCTTGTTCTTCCAATATGTCCTGTATGTCCCTCAGTATTTCCTGATGAGCCATTCCCGGTACAGTACGTATATCCACCGTCAGCACACACTTATCGGGAACAACATTGGTTTTTATACCGCCGGAGATTGTCCCTATATTTAACGATGGTTTACCCAATAAAGGATGCTCCATGAATCTGAAATTATATCGTTGTAGTTCGTTAATCAAAGTGTTCATCATCAGGATGGCGTTTTTCCCTTCCTCAGGCATAGAGCCATGGGCGGTCTTACCGTAGGTAGTTATCTTTAACCACAAGGCCCCTTTCTCCGCAACATAAATATTGTTATTGCTAGGTTCACCAATTATTACTGCCCCTACTTTATTCAAAACACCGCCCTGCAGGAGACGCTTGGCGCCCACGCTATCCACCTCTTCGCCAGCGGTGCCGGCCACAATGAGATCTCCAGCCAGTTCAACCCCTGCTGCTTTGAGTATACCGGCAGCCATGATCATAGCCACTAAGCCGCCCTTCATATCAGCGGCTCCCCGCCCGTAAACCCTATCCCCAATAATTTGACCAGACAGTGGATCATATTCCCATCCCACGTCCCCCGTAGGAACAGTATCCAGATGGCCGTTATATAAAAGTGCCGGTTTATCCCCTCGCCCCTTCAGTACTCCTACTACATTGGCACGATTTTTTTCTAGGGACTCGACCATAACTTCTAGACCCATCATCCTCATCTGTTCGGCTAGGTACAGAGCTAGGGGTTCTTCATTTCCGGGAGGGTTTACGGTATTTATTTGTATAGATTTTACCAGAACATCGAGTATTTTTCCCTGGTCCATGTATTCACTAGCCGAAATGTGCGAAAACATTTTTATACCTCCATACTTTTTAGATTTAACATGTCAACAAAGCATGCCTTTGACAATTCCCTCAAGACGAGGAACCTTTTCAGATCTCTGAGATAAGGGATTCTTCTACGTTGCTCTGTTATCTCAGCCAGATCCACAGTGGCAACAATTGCCTCATCATCGTTTTTAGCCTCCATTAAAACCTTACCCTGTGGGTTCACTATCCGAGAGTGACCGGCAAACTGGGTATCCTTTTCCTGACCAGATCTATTGGCGGCAATTAAAAACAACCCGTTTTCCAGCGCTCTGGAACGGGTAGCAAGATCCCACGCATACAACCTGGGTAATCCAAAGGCCGACGGATAAAGGAGCATATCTGCCCCCTTTAAAGTAAGGATGCGAGCACTTTCGGGGAACCCTACCTCATAACATATCTGTATTCCGACCCTACCAAAGGGAGTAGGAAAAACCGGGTATTCCTCGCCACAGGCCCACCGCAGTTGCTCCCTATCCCAGAGGTGAACTTTGCGATAAGTGCCGATTAGCCCCTCGGGGCCAATTAAAAAAGCCGTATTATAAACTACTCCCCTCTTTACACCCACTTCCATGATGGTACCAGCCAAGAAAACCTTCTTTTCCCGAGCATACTTTCCTAATTGTTCTACAGCGTAACCCGGTATGGTCTCGGCAAGGGCAAGATCTTCTTCTTCAACACGGTAACCTGTTAAAAAAAGCTCAGGCAAAATAATAAGCTCTGCCCCCTTGCTCCGGGCATCATCAATCAAAGTTAATGCTTTTTGCAGGTTCTTTTCTTTATTTCCCGGGAAACATTTCATTTGTACCGCTGCTACCGTTATCGGATTGGTGCTCAAATTCTCATCCCCCTCTTTACCTATTAAAGTATTCGCCTTAACGAACCAGTTCATTAGCCTGCTTTTTTAAAACTACTGTCAAATTGCTCAGTTCATTAACTGCAGCACTTATCTCTTGAGTTGAGGCAGCCTGCTGTTGAGCCGCCGCCGATATTTGTTCAATCGCGTGCGTCAAATCCAGAATAGAGCGTTGTATTTCCTGCAGTGCTTGCATAACTTCTTTTGCCGAACGCTGTGTATTTTGAGAAAGGTTACGTATTTCCCCTGCTACTACATTAAAGCCACGTCCTGCATCACCTACCCGAGCTGCTTCAATAGCCGCGTTTAAACCCAGCATGTGAGTCTCCTCGGCAATATCCCGTATTAGGTTCACTATGCTATCTGTTTTTCTGACTTCATCCTTGAGAGCTTGAGCAGTACTATTCAAGTTTTCCGTAGTGGCCGCCAACTCCTCTGTAGTAGCGGAAAGATTAGTTATAGCCGTTGCAATAGTGTTAACCTGGTCTTCCATCTTCTCCGCCGCTGCCATCAGATCTTCCTGGCGGTCAATGGGAGAGGTTATGGCCAGCGCACCAACTACTTTACCCGTAGCGGGGTCAGTTATAGGATATGCTATGCCAATATACGGAATACCGTAAACTTCTTTTCCCACACGCATGACAACCCTTTGCCTTTTTTTCAAAGCCAGAGCTGTTGCACTCCCCTCTCCAAAGGCATCTCCCGCCTTTAAAGGAAGGCGAACGCTACCGTGGTTACAGTATATGCACTGTTCCAGGTTCGAAACATATAAACCAACTTCCTCGCCCAAAAGCCCCTTGATAAAGGGTGCCAGCTCCAGCGCATAGGAAAGGAGGTCACGTGATGGTAATGATAGCGAGCCTTCATTTTTTTCTTCAACGGAAACATGTGAAAAATTCTCTTCTATTAAACGTTCTGCTTCTTGTGTTTTAGGTGCCTGTTTATAGAAAAATGAGAAAAACATAAATGGAAGCACCCTCCCTCTGAAAAAATAAAAGCACGGCCGCCGGAGATGGTTAACCTTTGCTTCCCGCGGCGGATAGTACCATTCTTCTTTGTATAACGCTAGTTGGAAAAATGAAACAGGCTGGAAGAAAGTCAAGACTATTTTGTTGTTAAGCCATCAAACTTTTCTACTGCAGCACGGAAGAAATCAGGCACCGGTTCTGCAGTTCGTGCTGTGGGATTATAGTTTACATAAACTGTTTGCCCTTTAAGCACTAAAACACCTGAATCTTTCTTATAGATCTCAAAGTCCACAGTATAACTTTTATTACCAATATTAGAAACACGAACCCCTATTTCCAGAACTTCATCAAAAAAGGCGGGTGCCTTGAATTCGAGGCATGTTTTTACCAAGGCCATATCCATTTTACCTTCCTGGGCCATTTGCTTGTAATCAAAACCAAGGTAGCGAAAATATTCCGTAATAGCCACGTCCAAATAAGTCAAGTAGTGGGCGTTAAAAACAATCCCCTGTGCGTCAACTTCGGAATAGCGAACCCGGAGTTGATGGAAAAAGCGAAAGTCAGAACGCATAAATTTTGGTTCCTCCCGGAATGCCTCGCGCGCGTTTTTGGGGGGCCATTTGGTAGGAGCGGCGGTCTCCAAATTTGGGTGCAGAATCAGCCGCTTCTCGGAAGAGGCCGTAGAAGGCCGAAGCGTACTTTAACTGTGTAAGACATGATAGCGACATCTTGAAATTATGCAAACTATAATCCTGCAACACGCTCCGCAGAAACAGTACCCGATTTCTTCAGAACTGCCGTGGAAAGTTTCGAAAACCTGCCTCAGTAATCACGTCAAACACCTCCCATTAAAAGGGATCCGCTCCCTATTTGGAGGGCGGATCCCTTTTTACTTCTAAAAGTAGTTGAACCTCAAACACCTCTAAATTGAGGTGACCGCTTCTCCAGGAAAGCTCTGGCCCCTTCTTTCTGGTCCTCCGTTGCACAAAGGCTACCAAAGAATTCTGCCTCTGCTTCCAGCCCTTTGTCCAGCGGCAAATCCAAACCACGGTTGATGGCCTCCTTGGCCGCCCGTACAGCCAGCGGGGCTTTACCGTCAATGACGGCCGCCACCCTTAAAGCCTCTTCCAGGGCCCTTCCCTCAGGCACCACCCGATCCACCAGCCCGATACGCAGCGCCTCTTCCGCTAAGAGCGTTTCACCGGTAAAGATCAGTTCCTTGGCTTTACCCGGGCCCACCAGGCGCGCCAGGCGCTGGGTACCACCATAGCCGGGGATCAGTCCCAAATTCACTTCGGGCTGTCCCAGACGGGCATTGGCTGCCGCTATCCGGATATCACAAACCATAGCCAACTCCAGCCCGCCGCCCAGGGCATAGCCGTTAACGGCCGCAATTACCGGACAGGGGAGGAAAGCCAGTTCCTCGAAAATAACCTGCCCCTCCCTGGCCAGCTCCCGACCACTGACGGGATCAAGTTCTAGAAAACGGGTGATGTCCGCTCCGGCCACGAAAGATTTTGGCCCATTACCGGTAACGACCACCGCCCGGACGTCACCTGCTTCTATTTGCTGCCGCAGCCTTTGAATTGCTTCCCTAAGTTCTTTTAATAACGCTGCGCTCAGGGCATTCACTGGCGGGTTATCTAACCGGATAATTGCCGTTCGTCCTGCATATTCAAGGTGAACAGGCACGATTTATCACCTCACAAGTCTTAAGTGCAAGCAGGGGTAACCTTTCCCATAAACCGCCCCGGAAGTTTAATACGTATAAAAGCCCTTACCGGTCTTCCGTCCCAGGTACCCGGCGCGGACGAGCTTTCTCAGTAGAGGACAGGGACGGTACTTGGCATCGCTGAATTCGGCGTACAGAGTTTCCATCACTGCCAGGCATACATCGATGCCGATCATGTCCGCCAGGGCCAGGGGACCTATGGGGTGGTTGGCACCCAACTTCATGGCCGTGTCGATATCTTCGGCACTGGCCACACCTTCCATAAGGATGTACGCGGCTTCATTGATCATGGGTACCAGCATGCGGTTCACAATGAAACCGGGCGCCTCATTAACGGCCACGGCGGTTTTGCCCAGTTTTTCCACCATAACCTTGATGGTGGCAAAGGTTTCCTCGCTGGTAGCGGACCCCTTGACAACCTCCACCAGTTGCATGACCGGTGCCGGGTTAAAGAAGTGCATACCGATGACCTTTTCCGGCCGGGAAGTAGCAGCGGCCAGAGCACTAATACTTAAAGCCGAGGTGTTGCTGGCCAGAATGGCCTCTTTCCTTATGGTACGGTCCAGTTCCCGGAACACGTTTATTTTTAATTCCAGGTTTTCAATAACCGCTTCTATAACCAGATCAACATCAGCCCCGTCAGCCATATTGGTGGTAGTTTTTATTCGTCCCAGAATAGCTTCTTTATCCGCGGCCGCCATCTTCCCCTTTTCCACCTGACGGGCCAGGTTTTTCTCAATTAGAGACAGGCCCTTTTGTACAAAACGATCCTCCACATCGCACAACACAACGGGAAACCCGGCCTGGGCCACCACCTGGGCTATACCCGACCCCATGGTGCCGGCTCCCAGAACCAATACCTTCTCCATGGTAGTTTTTCCCCCCTCTTTTGTTTCTCCCTTCAGGCAAGCATTTCGACGACCGTGGCCATGGCCGGGCCGCCACCCACGCACAGGGAAGCCACCCCGTAGCGTGCGCCCCGGCGGCGTAGTTCGGACAGAAGGGTGACGATAATCCGGACCCCGGTGCACCCCACCGGATGACCCAAAGCAATACCGGAACCGTTGGCATTTACACGCTCCATGTCCAGCTTCAATTCCCGGTTTACGGCCAGGAATTGAGCGGCAAAGGCCTCGTTGATCTCAAAGTAGTCGATGTCTTCCAGTTGCAGCCCCGCATACTTCAATGCCCTGGGAATGGCATAGGCCGGCCCGATGCCCATGATCTCGGGAGCCACACCAAAAGAAGCGGTAGCAATAATTTTTGCCAGGGGTTTTACGCCCAGCTCCCGGGCTTTTGATTCAGCCATCAGGATAAGTGCTGCCGCAGCGTCATTGATCCCGCTGGCATTACCGGCCGTTACGGTTCCCCCCTCTTTGAATACAGGTCGGAGTTTTGAAAGAGCATCCAGGGAAGTGTCTGGCCGGGGATGTTCGTCGGTGTCTATCACCACAGTTCCCTTCCTGGTCTTGACCTCTACGGGGACGATTTCCTTTTTAAATTTTCCTTCCCGGATGGCGGCTACGGCGCGCTGGTGGCTTAACAGGGCCAGTTCGTCCTGTTCCTGACGGGTGATACCGTATCTTTCCGCCAGATTCTCGGCGGTCACCCCCATATGGTAACCGTGGAATGCATCATGCAGCGCATCGTATAGCAGGGCATCCTCTACTCGCCCGGGACCCATCCGGTATCCCGTACGCACCCCCATCAGCAGGTAAGGCACCTGGGACATGCTTTCCATACCCACTACCAGGCTAATACTGGATTTCCCGAGCATAATCTGCTGGGCTGCAACCTCCACCGCACGCATACCGGAGGCACACTGCTGTTCCACGGTAACCGCGGCAGCCTCCACCGGAATTCCGCACTTTAACTGCACCTGCCGGGCCGGGTTGCCCTTTACACCTTCCTTGTACACCATCCCGCCCACTACATCCTCCACCTGTTCGGGGCTAACCCCGGCACGCTCCATGGCCGCCCGGGCTGCGATTACCCCCAGATCTACCGCTGAAACATCTTTCAAGCTACCCAGAAAATCACCAATAGGGGTCCGGGCCGCACCTACAATGACGACACTTTCCACTGCTTACCCTCCTTGGTATACTGACAGAATTTCTTTTAAGGCAATCTTGTCCTGCCGGCTTTACACCTGGAACGGGTAAATGACGGCGGGGTGATGACTTTTAGCGTCATCACCCGCCATGCGTCGTACATTACTTATGCCTTTACTGTGGATTCGGATTTCGGTAGGGTAGCGGTCAGTGGTTTCTCACTCAGGAAAAGGGTAAGCACGGCAGCAATCACGGCCATGGCTGAAAAGAAGATAAATACGTTTGTATAAGAAGCCCCTCCGCCAGCCTTCTCCACCACCAGATAACCGGCAATGAGTGGAGCCACAAAGGAACCGAACTGGCCAAACCCGTTAGAAATTCCTACCGCACTGCCCACAACCTCTCGCGGGTAACGGATCTGCGGATAGGCGTAAACCGCCCCAAAGCTCAAGTTTACAAAGAATCCCATCAGCGCCAGCATGGCCACGATCATGGATACGTTTCCTTTGGGAATCATCCCAATGTACAACAGAACCGGAATGCTTACAAGATAGGAGATTAGCAGTACAGGACGGGTCTTGTTCTTAAATACATTATCGGTGAGCCAGCCGCCCAGAATCATGGCCACAAAGGCTACGGCATAGGGTAGGGAAACCAGGGCACCCATAGTTTTCAGGCTAAAACCATGCTGTTCATAAAGGAAGGAGGAAATCCATGTGGTGCTGCCCCAATAGATTGCCAGGTTCATGAACAGGACAATGCAATACATCCAGAAGTACACGTCCCTGGCCACAACAGTTAGCCCACCTTTAGAATCACCCTTTACGGACTCCGACACCACACCAGCTTCAATGTAGTCGGCCTCCGCCTGGGTCATCCGGCCCCGCCGGACCATTTCTTCCGGCTTATCAGCCACAAAGTACCAGAGCAACAGGATACCGATAATCCCCGGAACGGCCAGCCAGAAGAACACCGGTCGCCAGCTCCCGTAAAAAGCAGCCACCCATGTGATGATTATCGGAATAATAGCGGGCCCCACAGCCCACGAGGTGGAGAAGAATCCAGCAGCCCGACCTTTTTCCACTTTAGGAAACCAGTTGGCAATGGCTTTATGAGAAGGAGAGAAATGGTGACCTTCGAAGAAACCCAGTCCTAATCGAACAAGGATGAAGTGGGTGAAATTACGAATGAACCCCGTGACAAAGGTAACGGCAGTGAAGGTAGTGATAGCAATATACATCACCTTCTTTGGCCCAATGCGGTCGGCAAGCCACCCGCCGGTAAACTGAGCAATCGCATAGGCGAAGAAAAACAGGGATGCACCAAGACCGGCCTGGGCAGCCGTCAGTCCCAGATCGCTCCGGATAAGTGGCAGAAACGTCAGTACCGCAATACGGTCAAAGTAGTTAATAATATAGACAAGCCAAAGAACAATAAGTACTATCCACCGGTACCGGGATACCTTGCCCAAAACATTTTTTGCGGTTTCCACAGGCTTAAACCTCCTTTGTTGCTGGATGAATAATGGCAACATTCTGAATCCGTTTTTTGTTACTGGGCCGTCCACCCCCCGTCAATGACCAGGCACTGGCCAGTCATATAACTGGCGGCATCGGAAGCCATGAAGACCACCGCTCCGGCCATGTCTTCAATCCGTCCGAGCCGGCGCATGGGAATATTCCTGAGCAGGTGGTTATAAATCTTTTCGTTCTTCAAATCAGCCTCATTCATGGGAGTAATGACATAGCCTGGACAGAGGGCATTGACACTGATGTTGTATTTGGCCCATTCCAGTGCCAATGCCCTGGTCATCTGGATGACACCACCCTTGGCCACGCAATAGGGCAGCACCTGGCGTTCGCCCACCAGTCCAAGGATGGAGGCTACGTTGATGATTCGACCGCCGCCCTGCTTGATCATCTGCCGGCCCACGGCCTGGGCAACAAAAAAGACCGCCCGCTGGTCAAGGGCCACCACCCGCTCAAAATCCGCTTCCGTCAGGTCTTCTGCCCTCTTCGTAATGGCAGTACCGGCGTTGTTCACCAGGATATCAATCCTGCCATATTCCGCCACGGTCCTTTCCACCAGTTTCTGCACCTGATCATTTTGGGTTACATCGGTGGCGACACCTATAGCCCGGCGGCCCATGCCACGAATTTCATCGGCCACACGGTCACAATCGGCCTGATTCCGACTGACTATAACCAGATCCGCTCCGGCCCCGGCCAGCGCCAGCGCAATACCGTAGCCAATACCCTTGGTGGATCCCGTAACCAGGGCCACTCTACCGTTTAAACCAAACGTGGGAAATTTCATGCTCCTCTTCCTCTCTCAAGGTATAATCAACGATGCACAAAAGAATCTCCCCACAATTCATACACGCACTTCCCATCCGCACATTAAACTTAACCGGCACCCGAGTAGAAGTACTCCCTGAAGGCCCGCCGGGCTAATTAAAAGAGCTGCTGCAGTTCCTCCAGGGAACCTTCCAGAAGTTGAATGTAGCTCTCGAAGGTAAGGTTTTTGAGGCCGTTGTTGGTATAGATACCGGCCCGGTCTATAATGCGAATGATGCGCAGCTGTTCCTCAGTGGGAGGAGGCGTAACTTTGACTTCCGGAGCTACCTTAAGATCCCAGGAAACATTGGCCCGCACCTCTTCCACACTCACTCCGGGGTGAACGCTGTCCAGATAGGCCTCTTTGGTTTCCGGATCAAACCGGAAGATACATTTATTGGTAATGATGGCTACCGGACCTCCACCCGGCAGACCTGCTTTTTTACGAGAATTGTAACCGTCCAGGTACCCGGGAGAGGTGATGTAATCGACCCGCTCCAGGAAGCGTCTCTTTTCCAGGGGGATGGTGATGACGGTTCGGTGGGCTGAACTCGCAATGTCGTTGGCTCCGCCGCTTCCCGGCAACCTGGAGGCAGGATGGTAGTAATCCCCACTGCCAAAAATGGCCGTGCTATTCAAGTTACCATACTTATCCACCTGGGCACCACCGACCATCCCCACATCAAAGTAACCCCGTTGCTGATCGGCAAAGAGCCGCCATAATGAGGTGGTGCAAATGGCATTTTCCACACATGCGTTATCCCCAATACCCAGCACTATACGGTAAGGCATAGGGCCAACGCTTCCTGACTCCATGGCCATGATAAGATTCGGTGCGTGGGTGAGCTTAGCCACCAGGGCCCCTAACAGAGGCACCCCCACACCGACAAACACCACGTCGCCGTCCCGAAGCTCCCGGGCAGCTGCCGCCACCAGCAGTTCCGGCAAGTTATAATCCCGGGCGAAATTTTGACTCTCTGCCATTCTGTTCCCCCCTTAGCAGCTGATGTGGGTAAACCTTCTTTCAACGCGCCGTAACCTTTCCAATCTATCCCAGCCCACCTTTTCCATATACCCCTCCCAGCTATCCACACCAAAACACCATTCGTCCAGCCACTTTTCAAAGCCCTCGCGGGTCCGGAAAGCTGCCAGTTGTTGTACATGAAAGGGAATATCATAAGCGTAGTAGTAAGGCATGTTCCAGGGATGACAGGCGAAAGGCACTTCTACCACAGCATCCACGGTATACTCCGGCGCAATGGTTAGATTGGGATGACGGCGCACTTCATCAGTAGAAACTATCTCTTCACAGGTGATAATGACTTTTTTTGCCGCCCTTACCAAATTCTCGGCATTAGAGGAGAAACCAAACATCTGTGCGTTACCCCTTTTATCAGACCGGCTGACGTGGACAATGGCTACATCCGGTCTGGCTGCCGGTACCAGAGCCACCTTTTCTCCCGTGTAGGGATCATCCATGGTTTTAATTCGCGCATTGTATTTCGGCAGATCTGAACCCAGCAAGGATTTGGTAGGCAAGAAGGGTACGTTCATGGCCCCCGCCAAAAACCTCAAGCCAATAGTAAAATTAGAATAATCCTCCACCTCTATTGGATGTGGAATTCCCTTTTCCACGGCCCGGCGGAAATTGTAGGCCAAACCTGCCACGGCGTAGGAGCACCATGCAATTTCCATCCGTTTTAAGACTCCCGCCCCCACCAGCAGGTCTCCAGCCTCGCAGGGACTGTCCCCAATGAGGGTAAGATTTCTCTTGCCCTGTCTTATGATCTCGTAGGCATGAGCTACGCACTGGATGCCACCCATCCCGCCAAAGGCAATAGTATCTCCATCTTCTACGAAAGTAGCGATGGCTTCTTTCAGGGTCATACGTTTATCCGTTTTCTTCTTGGTGTTCATAAATTCCATTCCCTACTATCCCCCTTTCCTGGTACCGAAGACTTCAAGCCCCTCATCCAGACAAGCCTCCAGCAAATTTTCCGCTGGATGACCGGTTGGTACATGCCATTCCCGCACTTCATCGGCGGCAATCTCTATGCGGGGGCCATTAAAGGGCGGCCGGGTGGCACAGTCGGACGGGCAAGCACTTACCACCAGCAGGACGTCATAGGTCTGGTCATTCCAAGGAACCACCTTCAGTTCCGGAAGCCGGCTCTGTAATTTACGAACCAGAGCCGGGCCGTCCTCCTGCGGGTTACAGTGCCCGCAGTACTTTACACCCGCCTTCAGCTTACCTGTCGCCAAGGCGGATCATTCCTTTTCCGGTATACCGGCCAGGATCCTGGCCAGTTTCTTCTTCTGCTCCAGGTTCCCCTGACGCATGATCATTACACGCTGCGCCTGGGGAGAACCGGCTCCGTGCATACTTTCGGCCAGGGCGGTACCGCCGGTCATGTTTTCAATCAGCCGGGCAATCCGGATCCGGTCCTCCGTCGGGACACTGGCCACACCCCGGAAATATTTCTCTACATAGGGACCAACTTCTGGACAGCGAAGATCCTGCTCCGAGGGCAAAGTGGCAATAAAACCGCCCGCAATATCGTGGCTGAGACGACAAATCTCATAGATAAACCGCGTAACGTTTAGCTTGGTGATGTTAGCCAGCAATGGATCGACAAAATAGGCGCCGGAAGGGGTGGGCCTGCCTTCGGCGGAACAGGCAATGGAACCGGCATAAAGAGTTTCCGTTAGATGGATCATCTCCGTGAGCTTATCCCGCACATGGGATGCTTTGGCAACGCCATTATAGTCCGCGATAAGTGCCGTAGCCCCAATAATCACGTCACTTACGCCACCTTTACAGCCCCCGTAATTCTGCCGGTGGTATGAGGCAAAACGCTCCACCAGGGTACCGGCAAACTGCCACTCGCCACACATAAACACACGCTCCCATGGAACAAAGACATTTTCCAGAACGGTCAGTGCCTCACCTCCCACTATACCATAACGGGCATTCCCCTGGTCAATCTGACCGTTCTTACGGGAGTCATTGGTCTGCCGTCCAAAGACGTGAATGACACCGGGAGCATCTACCGGAATAGCACAGGCTACGGCATACCGGGCGTCCTCGGCCGTCATGGCTGTGGTGGGCATGATGAGCATTTCGTGGGAGTTCACAATTCCTGTCTGGTGGGCTTTGGCTCCGCGAAGCACGATGCCCTTTTCGTTCTTTTCAACTACGTGAACGTAGAGGTCTGGATCCGCCTGCTGGGATGGTCGTAGGCTGCGATCCCCCTTGGGATCGGTCATGGAACCGGCAACCATAATGTCCGTATCCTGAACGTATAAAAGGTACTCTTTGAAACGTTCGTGATAGTTGGTTCCCAGGTTCTGGTCCATTTCATAGGTAACGGAATACAACGCATTAAGACCATCGAACCCCACACACCGCTGGAAACAGGTACCTGTACGCCGGGCAATCATGCGCAGCATTTTGACCTTTTTTACAAGGTCTTCTGTGCTTTGGTGAATGTGGGTAAACCGACTGATCCGCTTACCGGTAAGGTGAGAAACAGCCGTCACCAGGTCTTCGGTTACTGGATCATGGGCCATGTCATAAGTTACGGCTGCCGCGTTGATGTGGGGCCGGAATAACGGGTTATCAACCAGGTCTGTTACCTGCTCCCCGAAAGCGTATACCTTTGTTTTAAGCCTGCGCAGGCTTTCGATGTACTCGGAGCCTGTTTTCATGACCATAATCTCCTCCTTATTTTCTTGCCGGGATAGACCTTGTTATCCTTTATCAGGCAAGTCCTATGCCAGCCCACCAGTTCGACACATCTGTCCTCCCTGATCCCGAAAACCAAAAGCAAAAGAGGCGTTCAGGTCATACGCCTCCTTTGCTTAACACCCTGGCTTAACCGGATAAATGTTTTAAATCGCTACAGCGTAGCGTTTCGCTACAATACATTCCTGTCCTGGGCACTCAATCAGAGGGGGTTAAATTCGAGGAAATAACCAACTCACAATTGATTTGTCCGGTTATATTAATCCCGATCGCAACGCAATCCGTATTTGGCCATCCTCCGGTACAGGGTAGTCCGGGCTATGCCCAACTGGTTCGCCACCCGTGAGAGATTACCCTTATTTTCCTCGAGCAATTTCAAAATTACCTGCTTTTCGTAGTCCGGTACTGGTAAAAGATCCTTTCGTGCCTGCAGGTTGTTTTGGACCCTGCGGATTTCCTCCGGCAGGTGTTCCGGTCGCAACGTCGGACCACCGGCAAGGTGCAGGGCCCTCTCCACCACATTTTGCAGCTCACGGACATTGCCGGGCCATGGATAGGCTTTAACGAGGGGCCAAACCCTCTCATCCACCGAAAGGACATGTTTTCCCATTCGCTTACCCAACCGCTCCAGGAAATGCCACAGGAGAAGTTCAATATCTCCTTGGCGTTCTCTGAGAGGAATCAGTCGGATGGTAACCACGTTCAAGCGGTAATACAGGTCCCGCCGGAAGTTTCCCCGTTCCACCTCTGCAGCCAGGTCCCGGTTGGTAGCCGCAATGACACGTACATTGACAGGCAATACCGTAGAACCGCCAATACGGGTAATGGCCTTTTGCTCCAGTACCCTGAGAAGGGTAGTTTGCAATTCCAGAGGCATATCCCCAATTTCATCCAGAAAAATGGTCCCCCCGTCTGCCAGTTCGAATTTACCGGGACTCCCTCCCTTCCTGGCGCCGGTGAAGGCACCTTCCGTATAGCCAAAAAGTTCGCTCCCGATCAGGTCCCGGGGAATGGCTCCACAGTTAATGGCCACAAAGGGGCCCTTCGCCCGTTGACTGGCGTTATGAATGGCTTGAGCCAGGATATCTTTACCGGTGCCACTCTCCCCCAGCAGCAATACCGTGGAGTCACTGCTCGCTGCCGCACGGGCAAGGCGCAAGGATTCTCGGAACTTGGGGTCCTCACCCACCATATCGTCAAAGGTGAGCCTGGCCACTGCCCCGCTCATTCTTTGAGTCAACTTCCGGGCGCGGGTAATTTCATTCAGGACCATAACGATACCCTCACATTGCCCGTCGTTTCCACGAATGGGCCGGGAGGTCACGGTTAGCTTTACGGTCCCGAAAGGTGTGGTCACATCCAGTTCCCGGTCGGTGATAAATTTCTGCCCGCTTACAATTGCTTCCCAATCCGCCCCCTCACCACCCAGGACCTTCCGGACGTCCACCCCCACCGCTCTTTCTTTTTTTGTACCTAAAAGGCGAACAGCCTCTTGATTCATATGGATTACTCTTTGACAGCAGTCCGTGGCCAGGATTCCTTCCGAAATTGATTCCATCAGGGCCTCCCGAACCCGGTTGGCCAGGTCCCGCTCCCGCCAGGCCCTTTTCATGGCCATTTGCCGTTCAATGGCATCCGCACCTGCCACCACCATTCCCAGTGTATGGGGATGGACCTTTTCAAAGGACCCGGTCATATCCAATACACCAATCAGATTGCCATCCGGATCATGAATGGGTGCCGCAGAACAGGTCCACCGGTGGGAACAGATGCAATAGTGTTCGTAGCTGAAAATTTGTAATGGTTGATTCATAATAAGTGCAGTGCCAACGCTATTTGTACCGGCGCTAAGTTCGCTCCAATCGGCTCCTGGTATAAAATTCCCTTTTGCAATAGCTTGAACCACTTCTGGATCACCAATTACTTCCAGCAAATAACCTTCACAGTCTGCGACTGCAACCACAAAACCCGACCCGGCAACAAACCTGTATAAGGTTTCCATTACCGGGCGAGCAATTTCCAGCCACTCCCTATTTTTTTCACGGCGCGCCGCCAGAGCTTCCGGATCCAGTACGGTGGGAACCACCTTTTGATAAGGGTTAACACCGGCGCGCCGACAGCGTTCCCACGACTCCCGCACGATAGGCCTGAGCATTTGTAAGCCATCTTCGTTCCCAGCAACAAAGGCATGCCAGGCAGCCCGCAATTCCTTCTGAACCGGTGCCACGACTGGTGCACCCCTTTAAAGTTTTTCAATTGTTCTTATCAGTATTATTCAACAACGTATTTGGAATCACCTTTTTATTTTCGCTTTACTTATGTTGAGCCAATTGCGATGTTCGGAAGTAGAGATGAATAGGCCGTTTTAGGGCAGTGGCAAAAATATTTTACCCCGGCACGTGCCTTGGAAAACGTCCCTGTCTGGTATGGGCTTTAGCCTCCCAGAGGGTAAAAATGTTGACAACGCAAATAGCTCTTATGTTAGTAAAATATTGATTCAAATTGCGAAAAATGGTACATTAACCTGGAGGTTAACTATTGGTTAATAGCCTAAAAGCAATTCCACCAATATTTCGGAGGTGCCTAAAAATGGCCACCATACTTGGTATCTGCTGTTCCCGGCGTCCCCTGGGAAATAGTGAGGTGCTCTTACGGGAAGCCCTGGACGCGGCGCAAAAACCGGCACGGCCGTAACTTTTTTACGCCTGCCGGACCTGCGGTTCGAACCCTGCCGGGGTTGCCTGGCCTGTGTCTACAAGGGGTCCTGTGCCATCAAAAATGACAACCTGGGGGCTTTGCTGGAGAAAATCCTGGAGGCCGACGGGTTAATCATCGCCGCACCCACCTACCTTTTGGGCCCGGCAGGCATAGTCAAGCTGGTAACGGATCGGGCCCTCAGCCTCTCCCCCCACCTGGAAGAGCTGGCCGGTCGCACCAGGGTGGCCGCCACCATCAGTGTAGCCGGCAACAGAAAGTGGAACCCGCTGGGGGTAGAACTTCTAAACCTTTTCCCACTGGCCTACGGCTACCGGGTCATCGACTACCTGGAAGCGTATGCTCCCGGGCCGGGGGAGGTGCTGCTGGAACAGACAAACGTTGCCCGGGCCCGCGAGTTGGGCCGGCGGGTAGCCCGGGCCCTATCCGGAGAAATCGAGGCGCGTCCTCCGGAAGAGCAGCAATGCGGCAACTGCTACGGTCGCGCCTTTCGCCTCAGTGGGCAGGACAGGGTTACCTGTGTGGTATGTAATACCACAGGACGGCTGGTTCCAGATGAGAGCGGCCTGCGCTTCGTACCTGACCCGCCGGGCCCCCATGGCCATTTCTGGACGGCAGAACATCGCCGCCACCATCTGAATGACTGGATTGTTCCCAGCCGCGACCGTTATTTAGCCCGGCGGGAGCAGATCAAGAAACAGCTGACCAGGTATGAACGTAAGTGGAAGAGGTGATGCGCCTGGTTCAAAAAACCTAACAATTCCTGATACATTGTACCATTCCTTGTTAAGCGGCCTCCCCATGACCAGGTTTTCGCTCCTTTCCGGATTGGATTTGCCCGCCCCTGGGGGCAGGCTGCAGCGACAGGGAGACCTCGGCCCCGGGAGTCCCACCCGGACGGGAGATGGAAAAATCCTGCTCCAAACGGGCGCAAGGACGTGAGGCCCTTACGTGGACCGCCTGGAGGGAGGTTAACTCCGCCCCCCGCGACCTGTCAGGTACGGCCTACCGGTTTGTCCGAACACCGGCTAAACGGGGTCACCTACTCAGCAAAACCAGCTCCTTCAAGTCGTGCCAGACAGAATAAAACGATTCCTGCTTGTAACGGGTCAGCCCGTTGTGGACAAGAATCTTTTTGTCCAGCCACTTGAAGAGCCGCCTCACCTTTCGGGTCATCCCTTTTCCTTCCCCAGGTAAGGAATCTACCTTTCGGTTCAGCTTCTCTTTGACAGCTTGAATTTTTTGCTTCAGTTCACCGGTAATTCGTTCCTTGAAACCAATCGCCCGGCGGGCTATAGTTAATGCTGCAGCGTGGTGGATAATTACCCCGTACCGCTCCATGTACTTGTAATAGCCGATGGCGGACGTGTGCGCCGGCCAGACAAGTTTTATACCGACGCCTTCCCTGAATGCCCTCCGTACAACGGCCTCGACTATCTTCTTGAACGGAAAGTTGGCCGCCATGCGGTTGAATCTCCTGTCCGTGTCCAGCCGGTCCTTCCCGAAGTCCAGGTCCTCCAATGCGATGGGCTTGCCCAGAGCTTTTGCAATGTCCACCACCACTTTGGCCAGCACGCCTATTAAATATGTGCGCCGATACCCGCGGCTATAAGCTAGTTCAGGCACCTTGATGTAAAGAAAACCGTTCGGGTGTACTGTCACCTGAAACTCTCCGTCAAATTTGTGTAGGGCTTTCGGATATAGCACGTTGAAACCCTCATGCCAGGATTCGGGCTGACCGAAATAATTGACATTGGCCAGGGCCACACCGTCCGAGTTGGTATCCATCCCCAAGTAACCACGGTTGGGGTTGGTCACTAAAACGGGTGCTGTAACAACAAAGGTAATGTGTGCCCTGTACCGCCCATCTCTACCCCTGATCAGTTCCACAGTGTAGGGCGCGCCCGACAGTAGCAGTTCCCACACCTTCAACCGGTGCTTCTCCGGCAGCCAGAGCTTTCCCTCTACCCGGGGCGCCCTGGCCATCACCGGCCTGCCCTTCTTGTCTGTCCCTTTCTGCTCGGACAGGTGAGAAATGGTTACTGACAGGGAAAAATCTCCGTTCCGATAGCATATCTTGATGTTAGGGTTGCCGCCTTTGGTTTCGTCGCCGCGGGCAAAAAGCCGGTTCTGCCGGGCTTGCCTCCATTCTTCTTTTGTGGCTCTACCCTTACAGACTCGCTTCCACAAAGAACGGCCCCCAAAAACTACGGCAGATATGGTGCCGTTACTTTGATGGGTCTTCAGCTCATCCAGCTTATCACTCAGTTTTTTGACCCGCACTTTGCGGCCGCGTACGGCGCGTTTGGCTTTCTCGATTTTTACCGGGTCGTTTGCTTTAACCGCTTTGTCCAGGTCTTTTTCCGCCCGGCCAAGTTTCTTCCTGGCACGGGCCAGCTTCGTTTCCGTCTCTTCGATTTCCAATGCCAGAAGTTCCTTCTGCGATTCAATAACGGCCTTTGCCTTCAATACGGCATCGTCACAAAAACGGGAGTTTATGCTAAATAACCCCTGACCTTCCCTTTTGAGCTCTTTACGGGAACGGCCTTCCAGCAGCCGGTTGAACGCCCAGCGGGTACAGGCGCAAAAAAGGCGCATCTCTGTGTCCAGAGGCGTTTCGTCTTCCTTGCCGTAAAGGTCGGGATGATAGTCCCAGAATAAGGGGAACCATTCGCCGCATACGGTGTACTTTATGCCATCGTCAGATTCGGTAAGTTTCTTTTTGTTCTTTTCCCGTTTTTTCATCCCGCTCCACTCCCGCTATCAGCTCCCGAAACCCCTGCCTGACCTTCTTGCCTCCCCTGGCGCCGTACAAACGGGCCGAAAAGGTCGTGACTATGGCCAGAAGATCCCGGACCAACTCAGTATAAGCGTCCTCCGGCTCTTTTTCCGCGATGGTGATTATTTCTACGCCGCAGTACCTTAAATGGCGTTCGAATATACTCATAACCAAACCGGGCCAGCCGGTCGGGATATTCGATGATGAGCTTTTTATACTCGCCCTGCTCGGCCAGCTTGAGCACGTTGGCTAAACCGCGGCGCTTCTGGTTCAGGCCGCTGGCTACGTCCGTGAATTCCGCCCTGATGGTAAAACCGTTTTCCCGGGCGTACTGCCGCAACCGTTCCATCTGACGGTCCAGATTGCCCGCGTCGGCCTGCTTTTTTGTGGACACCCGAGCGTATAGCACAACTGTCTCTCGTCCGTCAGTCAATTGACCGGACTGCAGAAGCCTATTGAGTTCGTCCATAGAGTACCGGCGCTGGCCTCCGGGCAGACGGACGGGCTTGATTAAGCCGCGCTTTTCCCAGTTGCGCAGGCTGTTGGGGTGAACGCCTAATTTCTTTGCCGCTTTGTTGATGGTTAATAGTTCCATATTTTTATGGCAACTGTTTTGTTATGTTTTGTCAATATTTGTTGACCTGTTGGTAGCTGCTACAAACCTCCTTAACACGGTGCATTACCTCTTCCACTCTTTTAAAGAATGAAGCTTTTGGTTGATGTGATTAGCCAAGCCTATCTTTGGGCTGACATCAAAGAGCGCACCTTTTCGACAGAAATCCCCTGCACCCGCACCAGCTTGTTACGCCCGGCATGTCCGGTCACGATTTCCACCCGTGCCCTGGGCACTCCCAGCAGCCGGGCAAAAAAATCCCGGCAGGCTTCGTTGGCCTCCCCTTCCACCGGGGGCGCCGTTAAACGGACCTTCAGGGCGTCTTCAAAAATCCCGGCCAGTTCATTTCTGGCCGCCCGGGGCTGAACGCGCACTTTAAAGACCACTGCTCCCTTTTCTTCCCGCAGGAAGATCATCAACCCGTCACCCCATTAAACATACCGGTGCAAAATAACCGCCAGGCGGCCGCTTTTAGTGGTTCCCGTAACCCGGGTTACCTCCACCCGACCGCGTCCCCGGGCGGAAATTATGTCCCCTTCCCGCACCGGACGGGAAAGCTCACTGCAGACCTGCCAGTTCAGGCTAACCCGCTGGGCGGTAATCTCCCGGGCCATGCGTGTGCGGGAAGTGCCAAAACCGGCGGCGGCCACCACGTCCAGGCGCAGGGAAGGTACGGTGGCCTTGATTTCCCGGACCCGTCGGGGAGGAGGGCAGAGTTGCTCCCTGGCAATCTGGTGTACGGTCACGGGGATGCGGCCCACACGGGTAAGCTGGGACTGGATAAAGGGAGCTATTTCGCCGGTGACCACCACCTGGGCCTGGTCGTGATGCAGGAGGATGTCCCCAATTTTCCCCCGGCGCAAGCCGAGGGCCAGCAGAGCCCCAAGAAAATCCCTGTGGCTGAGTCCCTGATCTTCAAAGGAACCCTGGATGGACAAAAATGCCAGATCCCATTCCTCTTCCCGGGGATCGAGATAATCGGGATAAATAAGAATACGCACCCGCTCGGCACCGGGGTAACCACCATCACTTTGTACGGCCAGATCGGGCACTTTTTCCAAAGCCTTAAGCACCAGATTTGCATGATGGGGATCAAGGAAATCCGTTACCCGCGGTTGGCGGATACGCAAAACTCCCTGCACCAGGTCACAAACCCGGGCCAGCAGTTCTTTTTCCTCCTGGGTTTGGGCACGGGACAGCAGAAACTCTTTATCCAGCACACCCTCACTCCTTTAGACATGGAACCCTAACACCCGGATTACATTCAGCACCAGCTGGCGTAGTAATTCCAGGGCAAAGAAGGCTACCAGGGGTGAAAAATCCAGCATCCCCACGGGAGGGATAAAGCGCCTGAAGAAACCCAGAACCGGTTCGGTAATCTCATAAACAAAACGAATCAGTGGGTGGTAGGGGTTATGCCGCACAAAGGATAAGATGATACGGATAAAGATCAGCCAGTCATAAACCTGAAAGGCCACGTTAATAATGCGTTCCAGACTCATAATGCTCTCCTTTTATTTTAATGCACTGGACATTTCCCGGGAGCGACGGGTAGCTTCTTCCACCGCACGCATCATGGTTACGCGCAGTCCCCCTTCTTCCAGGGCATAGACACCGGCAATGGCCGTCCCCCCTGGCGTGGTAACCATGTTTTTCAGGCGGCCGGGATGCTCGCCGGTTTCTAAAACCATCCGGGCCGATCCCAGCATGGTCTGGGCGCTGAGTAAAAGAGCCACATCCCGGGGCAGGCCCACCCGTACTCCGGCGTCAGCCAGGGCCTCCAGAATAACATACATATAAGCAGGCCCGCTACCACTTAGACCCGTTACTGCGTCCATAAGCTCTTCCGGTACTTCCACCGCCCGACCGACGGCACTGAAAATAGCCATGGCCCGCTCCCGATCCCGGGCACCGGCGTGGGTACCGAGACACAGGGCACTGGCTCCGGATCCCAAAAGGCAGGGCGTGTTGGGCATTACGCGGATTACCGGCACCGGGTGGGTCAGAAAACTTTCCATGAACTGGATGGCAATACCGGCGGCAATGGAGATTAGAGTCTGATGGGGCTGGAACAGGGCTCCCGTCTCCTCCAGAACCTCTTCCACTACCTGAGGTTTGACTGCCAGAATAACCACATCCGATTCTTTTACCAGCTCACTGTTATTTGCTCTGGTATGTACACCCAGCTCCCGGTGCAAAAACTCCAGCCTTTCCCGGCGGGTATCGCTTACATACAGGTTTTGGGTCTGGACACCGCTTTTAATCAATCCTGTGAGCAAGGCCTGGGCCATGGCCCCGCCTCCCAGGCAACCAATTGTAAGCCCTGTTAATGGCAAAAGGAACACCCCCGTTACTGCTCTATCCAGGAGAAAATCCCCCGCTCCCCAAATTCTTTAATGTCGCCGGCTATATCCATATTACTGGGTACAAAGAGAAAAATGCCGTTACCTACCTTTTGCATGCTCCCGTTCAGGGCGTATGTAGCACCGCTGACAAAATCCACCACGCGCCTGGCCAGTTCGCTCTCAGCCCGCTCCAGATTAACCACCACCGGCCGGCGGTTTTTTAAATGCTCCGCTATGCTCTGTACGTCCTCAAAGGCCCTGGGTTCGGCCACAATGACCCGCACCTGGCGCTGGGCGTGTAAACTAAAGACCTGCCCTTTGCGCTTGACCTGGGGTACGGTTTCTTCATCCCGGAACCGTTCTTCCCGGAAGCGCTCCTTTTCCTCTTCTTCCACCGGCTCTTCTTCAAAGCCTATAAAACCAAGGACCTTATCCACCAGTTTTTTCGCCATGGTTATCCCTCCTTGGGTTTTGTCTTGGTCCAAAAATGGCGCTACCTACCCGAATTATATTTGCCCCTTCTTCTACAGCCACCGTAAAATCGTTGCTCATGCCCATAGACAGGAAATCCAGCGGTATCCCCGGCAGCTCCTGTTTCAACCAGCCGACCATTTGATACAATTCTCGAAAAACCGGCCTTACCTCTTCGGGATCCGGGACCAGGGGAGCAATGGTCATTAATCCACGCACGCAGATACCGGGAAGCTCCGCCACCCCGGCAATAAAGTTCCTCACCTCCGCGGGGGGTAAACCGTATTTGGTTTGTTCCCCGGATATATTTACCTGCACCAGCACTTCCACCGTTAAACCCTGTTCCTGTGCCCGGCGGCTGATTTCCCGGGCCAGGCGCCAGCTATCCAGGGAATGGATCAGCCGGACCTTATCCACAATATATTTAACCTTATTGGTTTGTAAATGGCCGATAAGGTGCCATTCCACATCAACCGGCAGCTGGGGGTGTTTGACCACCAGTTCCTGTACCCGGTTCTCCCCAAAGGCATTTATTCCTGCTGCCAGCGCTTCCCGCATAATGTCGACGGAAACATTTTTGGTCACTGCTACCAGCTTAACCGAGCCAGGATCCCGGCCGGCCTTTTTAGCCGCTTTTGTGACCTGCTCAATTACATGAGAAAGGTTTTCCCTGACTCCCAATATCTTTCCCCCCAGCTCTCATTCCAGCCTGTCTCCCTCCCGGACCCAGAAAGGGTTGGTCACATAACGGATACGGGTAGATAGACCCTGGCCGGAAATGACCACCCGTCCTGACGTTTCGCCCAGAACCTGAACGGGCATCCAGGTGGCCCGGCGCCGGGAAATAACATAGATACCGGGTTGCCCGCCCCGCTCCACAACCGCCCGGGGAGGAACCATAAAACCGGCCACTTCTCCCGCCACCAGCTCCAGCTGGACATGGCGCTGGTGGACCAGAACGCCTGGATAAGCGGGTAAAAGAAAGAGCATTTCCTCGCCGGTAATTTTCTCTAAACGCATACGTATCTGCTGTCCCTGCCACAGGGCAACCACTGACTGCCCGGTGGTCCACTTTGCGGGAATAGCTGGTTCCCATGGGATGCGACACCAGTACCACATCCCGGACAGGTTATCCACCAGCTTACCTACCGGCTGCCCTTTTTCCACCCGGTCACCCGTAGCGGGGGAAGAGGACTTTGCCCCCAGTTTTTCCACGGCTTCCATTTCTAATGCATTTCCAGGTCGTAAAACCCTTTCCATTCCATCAATATGGTTGCAAAAAACTCCCCCCCGGGGTGCATAGACAACCACCTTTTCCTCACCGGTACCGCTATTGACCAGCAGAACTTCGGCCACCGCCGCCCCGGCCCGCACCCGCTGCCCATCACCCACCAGCAACCTTAACTGACCCCGCCCGGGTGAAGATAACAGTTGCTCCTCTTTAATCAGCCAGCCGGAAGTGGTAATGGTGCGGGAAATTTGGCCCTCCTCCAACCATTCGATCTTGACCATGCGGCTCTCGACCAGGTACCAGGCCCGGTTGGCCAGCCACCAGAGGAAAAAAAGAACCACCAGGGAAAGAATAACCCGGGGGAAATATCTACTGTCCCTGAACAGGGAGATCAACCCCCGTCATGTGGCACCATCAAGCAGTGATACGTAACTTGTCCTATTCGACGGTTCACGGTACAAATCCTGCGATAAAAGCGCCGGGAACCGGGCGCCTGGTTAAAAAAATTAGTTCAGCTCCCGGCGTTCACCCGTGACCAGATAGATAACCGCTTCCCCGATGTTGGTAGCGTGATCGGCAATCCTTTCCAAATAGCGACTGACATAAAGAAGGTAGGCTGACTGCATCACCGTTTTGGGATTCTCCATCATGCCGTTGATCAGTTCCCGGAACACTTTGGCAAAGATATAATCCACTTCATCATCCAGGGCACACATCTCCCTGGCCTTTTGGACATCACCGTTAACATAGGCGTCCAGTCCATCTTTGACCATCTGCTGGGCCAGCCGTCCCATTTGGGGGATATATTCCAGGCATTTTACCGTCAAAGGCTGCCCGCTTAAACACATGGTGGCCCGGGCAATGTCCACCGCATGATCGGCCATCCGCTCCAGGCTCAAGAGGATTTTGATCCCGGTGATGGCCACCCGCAAATCCCGGGCAATGGGTTGCTGGGTGGCAATTAACTTGACGCATTTATCTTCAATTTCCAGATAAAGTTCGTCTATCATCTCATCGCCCATGATTACCTGGGCCGCCCCGGCCACGTCGAGCTTGACCAGGGATTGCACCGCATCATAAATGGCCTGTTCCACCAGACTGGCCATGCGCAGGATATCCTGCTGGAGCTCGGCCAGTGCTTTATCAAAGGAAGAACGGGGACTCACCGTCATCCCTCCCTAAAGAGTCGTTTGCTTTCATCCTATGCGCCACCAGTTACGGGGGACCGGCCAGAGCGAATTATTAACCGAACCGGCCGGTAATGTAATCTTCGGTTCGCTGATCTTTAGGACGGGTAAAGATTTCATCGGTCGTCCCCCATTCCACCAGTTCGCCGTTTAAAAAATAAGCGGTAATGTCTGAAACCCGGGCGGCCTGCTGCATATTATGGGTCACAATCACAATGGTGTAATCTTTTTTTAGCACCTGGATTAGTTCTTCTATTTTAAGGGTGGAAATGGGATCCAGAGCAGAACTGGGTTCGTCCATCAGTAACACTTCCGGTTCTACCGCCAGGAGACGGGCAATGCACAGGCGTTGCTGCTGGCCCCCGGAAAGGCCCAGGGCCGATTTAAATAAGCGGTCCTGCACCTCATCCCACAGGGCCGCGTCCCGCAGGCTCCTTTCCACAATTTCGTCCAACAGCCGTTTATTCTTGATACCGTGAACCCTTGGACCGTAAGCCACGTTATCATAAACCGACATGGGAAAGGGGTTCGGACGCTGGAAGACCATCCCGACCCGTTTGCGCAGGTAAACCACATCCACATCGGGGGCGTAGATATCCTGACCGTCCAGTAAAACCGTTCCCTCTATCCGTACTCCCTCAATAAGATCGTTCATCCGGTTTAAAGTACGCAAAAAGGTTGACTTACCGCAACCGGAAGGACCAATAAGGGCAGTGATTTTGTTGGCCTTTATGTCCAAATTAATATTTTTTAGGGCGTGAAAATCTTTATAATAAAGGTTCAGATCTTTAACGGCAATTTTTACGTAGTCCTCCATCGGGCACCCCCCTGAAAATATCCTCTCTTTTTATCATTGTGGCCCATTCTAACAAAGGAATGTTAATCGTGGTTAACAAAAAGGTTAATTTTTGATTAAGGAGACGCCGGTTCAGCCAGGGGCAGGGTGAAGTAAAACAAACTTCCCTTGCCAGGGGTGCTTTCCACCTCAATCTTGCCGCCATGGGCGCGGATAATATGTTTCACAATGGCTAGGCCGATGCCAAAACCCCCCAGTTCCCGGGAACGGGCCTTATCCACGCGGTAGAAACGTTCAAAAATACGGGGCAGGCTTTCGGCAGGAATGCCAATGCCCGTGTCTTCTACCTCTACCCGCAACTCATCCTCCAGCACCATGGCCCGAATGGTTATGCTACCCCGGGGCGGTGTATATTTAATGGCGTTGTCCAGCAAATTAATTAACACCTGAGCCAGCATATCGGGATCCCCATATACGCTGGGCAAATCCCGGGGCACTTCCAGGGAAAGGGTGAGCTCTTTCTCCTTTGCCTGCGGGCGAAACAGGGAGGCCACACGGTTGATGATGTCTACCATATTCACCGGCTGCCAGCGGTGCACCACCCGCCGTTCCTCAATCTTGGAGAGATCCAGCAAATCATCAACCAGGCGGCTCAGGCGTTCGGTTTCCTGGCCCATTATTTCCAAGAACTGGCGGGTAGTTTTAGGATCATTCATGGCCCCATCCAGAAGGGTTTCCAAAAAACCCTTGATGGAAGTGAGGGGAGTACGCAATTCATGGGAAACATTGGCCACAAACTCCGTGCGCATCTGTTCCAGCTTTTTGCGTTCGGTGACATCCCGCAGGACGACCACCACTCCCCCGGTTTCCCGTCCGGAGCCTTTTAAAGGGGTGGCATGGAGGCGGAAAATGCGGGGGTCGGGGCCGGCCCCGAAAATTTTCACTTCCTCGCTGGTGGGTTTTTGCGTCTCCAGCGCCTTGCACAAAAGGCGCTCCACGTCATAGTTGCGAATAACTCCCAGGATTTTTTTCCCAAGACAGGTTTCCTGCCGCAGGTCAAATATTTCCTGGACCACCGGGTTTATGAGCAGCACCCGCCCCTCCCGGTCCAGGGCAATTACCCCGTCGGCCATGCTGTCCAGAATGGCGCGGGCCCGGTTCCTTTCCTCGGTGATCAGGGCAATAGTGCTCCGCAGTTGACGGGCCATGTCATTAATGCTGCGGGCCAGTTCCCCTATTTCATCCTGTGTATAAATACGCAGTTCCCGGTCCAGGTTGCCCCGGGCCATATCCCTGGCCGCAGCAATGATTTCATTCAACGGTCCGATGACCCTTTGGTATAAAAGCCAGGCCAGTATTACCGATAGGGGCAGGATAATAAATAAAGCGCCGACCACGCTCAGTTTTTTAGCGGCATACAGTTGCAAAAGGGCAAAAAAGATGACCATTAAGAAAAAATAACTGACCACCGGCCGCCAGGAAATACCCCGCAGGAAATTAAGCTTCACCCCTTAAGGCACCTCCCGGAAGCGATAACCCACCCCACGCACCGTTTCAATATACTGGGGCGCGTTAGGCACCTGTTCCAGCTTTTGACGGATATGACGGATATGCACATCCACCGTCCGGGAGTCCCCGGCATAATCGTAACCCCAGATTTGTTCCAGCAGGTATTCACGGGAAAAAACTTTTCCCGGCTCACTGGCCAGAAAACGCAGCAATTCAAATTCCTTTGGGGTTAGGTCCTGCTTAATGCCGTCCACGGTAACCAGGAAACGATCCTGGTCAATCACCAGCCGCCCGCGAACCAGCCTTCCCCCCGAGGGGCGAGCACCCCTGCCTTCGCCTTCCACGGACGCCCGGCGCAACCGGGCTTTGACCCGCGCCACCAGCTCCCGCGGGCTAAAAGGCTTGGTCACGTAGTCGTCGGCTCCCATTTCCAGACCCAGGACCTTATCCAGCTCCTCCCCCCGGGCACTGATCATGATCACCGGAATATGCCGGGTTTCGGCCTCCTGTTGTAAGGCGCGACAGACCGCCAGGCCATCCTGTCCCGGTAACATGACATCCAGGAGGATCAGGTCGGGCCGCTGGGAGCGCGCCATTTCGATGGCGGTATTCCCGTCAGTGGCGGCTATTACCTGGTAACCTTCCTTTTCCAGGTTATAGCGGATCAACTCCACAATATGCTCTTCATCATCCACAACCAGGATTTTAGCCATTTATTCGCCTCCTTTAAGCGACCGGTTAAGTTAACATGATCAGAGCCGCCATCCTCCCGGTACGGCCGCCACTCCCCCGGTAGGAAAAAAAGAGGTCCTGCCGGCAACAGGTGCACACACCAGCTACAAAAATGTTTTCCGGCCCAAGGCCAGCTTCCACCAGAACGCGCCGGTTAGCCTCCCAAAGATCCAGCTGCCATTTGCCGGACGGATTAGGAACAAATAGATCCTGCCAGAAGGGAAAGTGATCTTTAAACCGGTCAACTACGGGAGCATCCACTTCATAGCAACAGGGTCCAATGGAGGGGCCAATACCAGCCAGACAATCCCCGGGGCGGCTGCCAAAGAACCGGCCCATGGCCTCCACCGTTTTGGCCGCAATGCCAAGGTACGTCCCCTTCCAACCGGCATGGGCCAGACCCACCACCCGCCGGACCGGATCCAGAAGGAAAACCGGCACGCAATCGGCATAGTAGCTGGACAGGGGTACCAGGGGTTCCCCGGTAATCAGGGCATCGGTGGCGGGCAGGGCATCTTCCGCCGTCCGGGCCCCCCGGCCGCGGTGAGCCTTCCCGACCACCGCCACCCGGTCCCCGTGGACCTGCTGGCCGGCCACCAGGTGTCCGGGGTTCATTTCTAAAGCCCGGCAGGCCCGCTCCCGGTTGGTCAGCACATGGGCCTGGTCATCACCCACATGAAAGGCCATATTTAAAGTAGCGTATTCCCCGGTGCTGACACCGCCATGACGGGTGGTAAAGCCATGGCTCACCAAACCGGTGTCCAGGAAGGCTTCCCAGAGCAGGTACTTAACCGTCCCTCCTTCTTTCCACAGGTAGCCGGGCACGGAAATCAATCCCTCCCAAAAAATCGGGAAAATCCCCGATTACACCATAATTATATCGGTACGCCTTGTTTTAGGCAATGTATTTAACTGGCCTGCTTTTGAATGGATGCCAGCAGGGCGTTCAAATGGTCCAGCTGTTCCACAATCTCCTGGTAATGCCCCCTGCCCAGACCACTGGCCAGCACATCCTGCAAACGGGCCGCCACCGCGGCATAGGCCCGGCGCAACTCCTCCTCGCCAACCGGTGAAGCCGGGGTAAGCTGCACTTCTTCCTCAAGCACGGGAATGTGCACGGAATAACCGTAACGGCGGGCAATATCCTGCGCCAGAACATTCATGGAAGAAGGTTCCCCGTGCACCAGGAAAACCCGGGTAGGGGGTTTTTGCAAGTGTCCCAACCATTCCAGCAATTCTTCTTTATCCGCATGGGCAGAAAAACTATCGATACTTCTGATGGCAGCCCGTACGGCCACTTCTTCCCCGTGAATGCGCACGTATTTTGCCCCGTCTTTTATCTTGCGGCCCTTGGTTCCAGGAGCCTGGTAACCAACAAAAAGAACGGTGCATTCGGGACGCCACAGGTTGTGGCGCAGGTGGTGCTTGATCCGGCCGGCCTCGCACATGCCGCTGGCCGCTATGATGATGGCCCCGCTTTTAATTTTATTTAAAGCCATGGATTCTTCGGTGGTGCGGGTAAACTCCAGACCGGCCATGCTCAGGGGATTATTCCCCCGGGCTATAAGTTCCCGGGTCTCCTGGTCAAAATAAGGGGTATACTTTTTGAAAACTTCCGTGGCCGCCACGGCCATGGGGCTGTCAATATAAATCTTCATGGGCGGGAAACGGTTATTGATGATCAGGAGATTGAGATCATAAATCAAATCCTGGGTGCGTTCCACGGCAAAAGCGGGAATGATTAAATTGCCGCCCTTGCGATAGGTCTCCCAGACAACATCGTGGAGTAAATTTAAATGATCTCCCTGGTCCGGGTGCAGGCGGTCGCCATAGGTGGACTCGATGAACACATAATCGGCATGGTCGATGGACGAGGGATCTTTAAGGAAGGGCTTGTTCTTTTTCCCTAAATCGCCGGTAAAAACCAGTTTAGTTTCTTGCTGCCCCTCCCTCACCGTAAGCTCCACCATGGCCGAGCCAAGGATGTGTCCCGCTTCCAAAAAGCGTACGCTGATCTCTTTGGTAAGATTCACCGTCTGGCCGTAATCGACTGGTTGAAAAAAATTCATGGCCCGGTTGGCGTCTTCAACGTTATAAATTGGTTCTATGAGCGGACGGTTGGCCCGGGCAGCCTTGCGGTTAAGCCTTTCTACCTCCATTTCCTGGATATGCCCGCTGTCGGGCAACATGACTGCACAGAGATCAATGGTAGCCGGGGTGGCCAGCACCTTGCCCCGAAAACCATGTTTCACCAGCTTGGGAATTAAGCCGCTGTGATCAATATGGGCGTGGGTAAGCAAAACGTAATCTATGCTAAGGGGTGACACAGGGAAAGGCCGGTAGTTGCGCTCCCTTAACGCCCGCGGCCCCTGAAACATGCCGCAATCCACCATCAACCGGTTGGGCCCCACTTCTAAAAGGTAGCAGGAGCCCGTAACCGTTTGGGCAGCTCCCAGAAAACGAACGCGCATGTAACCCCTCCTAATTACTGCAACTTAGATTTTTATTAATTCCCTTTCAACGAGGACAATCCCTTCTAACACAGTGAAAAAGGTCTTCCTTGACAGGTGCCGGTCCGCGGCGTAAGCTAAAAATAGCCGGGAAGTCCCGGCTGTGAATGGGGAAAGGGGTGTTACGGAATGCCTATTTATGAATTTCGCTGCAACACCTGCGGTCACCGCTTTGAAAAATTATGCTCACTGGGAGAAAGTGGTGAGCATCAGGTATGCCCGGTATGCCAGGCCACCGGCGCAAACCGGGTGATGAGCAGCTTTGCCTCCCTGGGCAACCGGGATGCCGGCGGTAGCAGCAGTGGTGGCAGCAGCTGCGGCGGGTGCGCCGGGAAAAGCTGCGCTACCTGCGGACATTGAAAAAGGGGTTTTCAAACCCCTTTTTCGCTATATGGGGGCCGGAATTCCGTCCATTATCCAATCCTACCCCATGAAGCGATGACCACCCGGCCGCAGGCAAGGGAGGCGGGTACATCAATAATGCGCTGGTTGCTGGAACCGCGGAAGGGCAGTGCCGGATCCCTTTTTTCCTGGATATAGGGACCGTCCACAATATAATCGGAAAGCTCCAGAAGCTCTTTTACCGCCCCATCCCTTTTGGCGAGCTCAAGGAGTTCCTCCCAGGTATAGCCCGTATAAGTAGTCACATCCCGGCCCAGGGCGCGAACCTGCCGGGCCAGATAAGCCAGGGCACCGGCCTGGGCAAAGGGCTCGCCCCCGGAAAGGGTTATCCCTTTTAAAAGGGGGTTTTTCTTTACCATGGCCAGAACTTCTTCCACCTCAACCGAGGTACCTCCGGCCGGATCCCAGGTATGGGGATTATGGCAGCCAGGACAGCGATGGGGGCAACCCTGGGCAAAGACCACCAGCCGCAGGCCCGGCCCGTCCACCACACTTTCCTTAATTATCCCGGCTACACGTAACAGCATAAATACCTCTCCTCGATAAAGCATCTAACTCAAGCTGTGGGGCAAACGGTCGTTTAATTCCGCCACCTTGCTATCGTTGAAGCGGTCCACGGTGGAAAGGTAACCGGTAATCCGCCGCACCCGCCGGATGGCTGCCGACCCGCAACGGGGGCAGTTGTTTTCGTTGATTACGCCCATTAAGTTGCAGCTGGTACAGAAATCCACCGGGAAATTAATGGCCGCATAACCCATATCGCTGGCCGCCATGTGGCGGATAAGCGCTTCCACCGCCTCGGGGTTATGTACCGGCGGTGAGGCCATTTCCACATAGCTGATATGCCCGGCATTGCAGTATTTATGATAGGGCCCCTCCAGGCTGATCTTCTCAAAGCTGTTGATGGGATAGTATACCGGAATATGGAAGGAGTTGGTGTAGTATTCCCGGTCCGTCACCCCGGGAATAATTCCGAACTCCCGCTGGTCTATCTGCACAAAGCGCCCGGAAAGACCTTCAGCCGGCGTGGCCAGCAGTGTATAGTTCAGGTCATATTCCTCGCAGGCCTCATCAATACGCCGGCGCATAAAGGCCACGATCTCCTGCCCCAGGGCCTGGGATTCCTCGCTTTGGCCGTGATGCCGCCCGGTTAAAGCCACCAGGGCTTCGGCCAGGCCGATAAAACCAACTGCCAGGGTGCCGTTGACAATGGCCGGCTCGATACAATCGTCCTCCTTCAGCCCCTCCGAACCCAGGTAAATACCCTGCCCCATGACAAAGGGCATGTCCTTGACCTTGAGCCTGGCCTGCACCCGGAAACGATGGTAAAGCTGCCTGATTGCCAGGTCCATAACCTCCGACAAAAGCCCATAGAACCGCTTGAGATTTCGCTCGGCCTTTATGCCCAGCCGGGGCAGGTTGATGGTGGTGAAGGACAGGTTCCCCCTACCCGGCGTGACCTCCGGGCCCCGCCTGTTGGCCATCACCCGGCTGCGGCAGCCCATATAGGCCACCTGATCCCCGTAAGGACGGTTGAAAGAAGAATCCATAAAGGCAAAGGAAGGATTCAGCCGTTTGCTGGCTACCCGAATGGCTAACTGGAACAAATCATAATTCGGATCCCCGGGTTCAAAGTTGACCCCCTTCTGTACACGGAAAATGATATTGGGGAAAATGGGGTTTTCTCCCCGTCCCAGCCCGGCTTCGTAGGCTAAAAGCAAGTTGCGGGTTACCTTGCGCCCGGCCTCGGAAGTATCGGTGCCCAGGTTGATGCTGGAAAACGGCACCTGGCTCCCCGCCCGGGAGTGCATGGAGTTGAGGTTGTACACCAGGGCTTCCATGGCCTGGAATGTCTCGTTCTCATCGGCATCTTCCACAAAAGGAGCCATTTGCCGGTCAAAAAAGGGGAAGGACTGTCCGCCGAACATATCGTTCTGTGAACTCTGCAAAATGATTGCCGCCAGGGCCGTGGCCGAAGTGGGCCGTTTCGGGGGCCGGATATACCCGTGACCGGTATTAAAGCCTTCGGTTAAGAGCCTGTCCAGGGGCAGCTGCAGGCAGTTCAAGGTTTTGGCGTACCAGTCAAGATCGTGAATGTGGATGTCTCCCCGCATATGGGCATTGGAAAAATCCTCGTCCAGAAGGCGGGTGAGATAATACTTCTTGCTGGCTGCGCTGGCAATCTGCAACATTTTGGCCGAGGGGGAATTGCCCACATTGGCATTTTCCCGGTTGGTTTCCGCCAGGATTTCCCCCACCGCATCCATTAAATCACCCTTGGCTTCCCGGATGCGGGTCCGTTTGTCCCGGTAGAGGATGTAGGCCTTGGCCGTGCGGGCATGACCGGCTTCAATGAGCACCTTTTCCACCACGTCCTGGACATCTTCCACGCCGAAGACCTGGCCGTTGTACTTCTTCTTAAGCATCTTGAGGACCTCAATGGTGAGCTCCATGGCCGTCTGGCGGTCCTCACCCCCTACCGCCCGGGCGGCCTTAAAGATGGCATCAGTAATTTTGGTCTCATCAAAGGGCACTTCCCGCCCATCCCGTTTGCGGATAACCTTGAACAAGTCGGTAGCCTCCTCTAACTAAGGTCTGGATAACATCCGGCGGTCCTAGCTTTTTATGTAAAAGATCTAGCGTTACAATTCCAGCTGCTATAACTTAAAGCTAAACTTTTACGGCGTTTCGGATAAGCGCTGGATTTCCCGCAAAAATTCCTGCACATCCCGGAACTCCCGGTATACTGAAGCAAAGCGCACATAAGCTACTTCATCCAGGACACGCAGCCGTTCCATAATCATTTCGCCGATTTGCCGGCTGGAAACCTCCAGCTCCGCTGTGCTGCGCAATGTTCGCTCCACCTCGTCCACCAGGGCCTCCAGGGTGACCATGGACACGGGACGCTTTTGACAGGCCTTCACCAGCCCGGCCAGAAGTTTATTGCGGTTAAAAACCTCCCGCCGGCCGTCCTTTTTTACCACCACCAGGGGAAGCTCATCCACCCGCTCGTAGGTGGTAAACCGCCGGGCGCATCCCGCGCATTCCCTCCGGCGGCGGATGGAATACCCGTCCTCCGCCGAGCGGGAATCCAGCACCCGGCTTTCCGAAAAACCGCAAAAGGGACAGCGCACGCTGCTTCACCACTCTTTCCCACCACAGGCCCTGGGGATAAAGCATCACTTTTCTTCACATATATAGTACAGCTGGCTCAGACATTATACTATATATAGGGGCAAAACAAAAACATGAAAAGGGTACCCCTCGCGAAACCATAAACGATTTCCTCCTTCTTTGTCCGCCAGAGGCACCCTTTTCATATTTTTTCCGCTGCGGGTGATGCTTGTCCTATTTTTTAGTCCAGAACGAGACTACCTGGACAAGACACGGGTAGTTTCGGAGGTTCTTAGAAATAACGTTCTTTCCCGTTGCCCGGAAAACCACCTTCGGGCCGCACGTCGGTAACATCCCGCAGATCGATTAGAATTACATCCAGGCCGATTTTTTTAATTTTGTGCCAGGGAACCACAATTTCCTCTTCCCGACCAAATAACCCTAAAAGGCGATTTCCCTGACCGGGGAGAATAATGGCGCTGATGCGCCCCTGTTCCAGGTCAATGTCAATATCCTTAATCGGCCCCATACGGCGCCCGTCGGCAATGTTAATTACTTCCCGCATGCGTAAATCTGATACCTTTACCATCGCCTGCACCCCCTGGGATATTATATGCCGCCAGAAGAGCAGGCTGAACCGCCAGGTTAAGGCGGAAATAAATATCAGCAGTTACTCCGCAGTTCGGCTACTCCAGAAACGATCCAACCAGCCCTGCACACCGGCGAAGAAGTCCAGAATGCGGAAGCGAAATTCCACGGGCGTGCCGTCGGAGGAATTCGCTCTTAATACGACACCCTCGTCTTCACCGGCCCGGTGGACGGGAGCCAGGGTGGCTACGGCGGGGGGCCCGGTCCATTTAAAAGCCGGCTGCGCTTTTGAACCCGTCGCGGCATCCAGTTCCCCTTCTCTGCTTTCATCCGCCGGGGACAAAGGTTTTTGCTCCGGCTTTTTTTCAGCCGGATCATGCTTCACCCCGGGGTCCGGCCGGGGCGGGTTTTCCCGTTCGCCGGCACAAGGTCCGGCAGAATTGTGAAGCTCTACAAAACATAGGGGCGGGAACAACACGCACCACCAGTTCGCCCCGGCACCCCGGCCGATGACCACCCTCACCGCTTCATATTCACCGGCGGGCAGGGTCAGGTCATGAACTTCTCCCGGGTTGGCATTAGCCACGCGATAGGTTTTCGCCGGAAACCGGTAGTGACCCAGGGAAACGGTGACAGGGTAATCCGCCCCGGCATTGCGGATTGCCTGCCTGGCTAGTTGCTCCATGTAATCCAGGTTGGCCCGGGCGATGATCCTGGCTTCTTCAATATTGCGGGCCTGCTGGAAGCTAGGGGTCATGGCCTGGATAAGCACATCCCGCACCCGGTATTTCAGCGCCTGGTCGGCAGGCGAGTCACTGTTGGCAATGACATGGAAGCGGATCAGGTGATCGGGACGGTAAGGGTTAACCATGGCAGCCCTGTGCCAGCCCCAGCCAGCCAGCAGCGCCACCGCCAGCACGCCCGCAACCCAAAAGCCGATCCGCCTTTGCGAGAGCATTTTCTCGTTCCCCCATTACTTAACTTGCAAAATATTTGTTCTACCCCTAGTTTTACCCGTATTTCGACAACTTAAACCTGAAGTAATGGAGGCACAGAAAAGCGAAAGCGCCGGTAAGTTTTGTCCCCCGGGAGCGGCCAGAAGGGACAACACCGGCGGCAGAAAGAAACGTCAAAAACAAAACCTATAGTAAATGTTCAGTAAAACCGCTTTGTTACTACAAAGGCACGGCGTTGTTTATAACGAACGATTTTGCGGAACGCCGGTAACAACACCCGGTGAACCCAGCACTCACCGGCAAAGATGCTTCATTCCAAGGCAAATGCAAAATGCAGTAGAAAATTTGGCCTTTGCAGTATGGCTTATTCAGTGAGTGCTGGGCGGCCCGAAGCGAACCGCGGTGTTGTCGGCGCGGAGCATATGAGTGAGCGGAACAACGCCGTGCCTTAAGCGGCTTAACCAAACATTTACAACCTATAAATACTTGCGCATGTTATTTAAAGCGGCTTTTTCCAGGCGGGATACCTGGGCCTGGGAAATGCCGATTTCTTCCGCCACCTCCATCTGGGTTTTCCCCTCGTAAAAACGCAAGGTGAGAATCAGTTTTTCCCGATCGCTCAACTTTCTCAAGGCATCCCTGATGGCGATGCCTTCCAGCCAGTTATGGTCGTGGTTCTTTTCGTCCTTAATCTGGTCCATGACAAAGATGGGGTCCCCGCCGTCATGATAGATGGGTTCAAACAGGGAAATGGGTTCCTGGATGGCATCCAGGGCAAAAACTATTTCTTCCCGGGGCAGCTTCAATTCGCCGGCAATTTCATTGATAGACGGTTCCCGGGAATACTTGTTGACCAGGTTGTCTCTCACCTGCAGGGCTTTGTAGGCAATATCCCTTAAAGAGCGGCTTACGCGAATGGAATTGTTATCCCTTAAATAACGGCGTATTTCACCAATGATCATGGGAACGGCGTAGGTGGAAAACTTAACGTTCTGGGAGAGGTCAAAATTATCGATCGCCTTCATCAATCCGATGCAACCTACCTGAAAGAGGTCGTCCACATATTCACCGCGGTTGGTAAACCGCTGGATTACCGAAAGGACCAAGCGCAGGTTACCGTTAATCAACTGGGTTCGGGCTTCCTGGTCTCCGTTGTGCATTGCTTCGAACAACTGGCGCATCTGGGCCCCCGTTAGCAGGGGGAGTTTCGAGGTGTTCACACCACTGATCTCTACCTTGTTCACCAGCATGGAAGACCGCCCACCTCTTTTCAAGTTTTTATGCGTTTGGCCATAACCTCATTATTACCCCGGCCTATGACGTTTATACATGACCATTCCGCCGGACAAAAAAAGCCCCGGCGGACTTTGGGGCTCTTAGCCATCCTATTCCAGCCGGTGCATTTCTTTCTTGAGCCGCTTGATAATCCTCTTTTCCAACCGTGAAATGTAAGACTGGGAAATACCCAGTAAATCGGCCACCTCCTTCTGAGTCTTTTCCACCCCGTTGTTCAAACCGAAACGCAGTTCCATAATCTTGCGTTCCCGGCCGCTCAATTTGTTCAGGGCCATATACAAAAGCTTTTTATCTATCTCATCTTCAATGTACTTGTAGATAATATCGTTTTCTGTACCCAGCACGTCGGAGAGCAATAACTCGTTGCCCTCCCAGTCAATGTTCAGGGGTTCGTCAAAGGATACCTCGGCCCTGGTTTTATTGTTGCGGCGCAGGTACATGAGAATTTCGTTTTCAATGCACCGGGAAGCATAGGTGGCCAGCTTGATTTTTTTTGTGGGGTCAAAGGTGTTTACCGCCTTAATCAGCCCAATGGTTCCAATGGAAACAAGGTCCTCTATCCCCACGCCGGTATTTTCAAACTTGCGGGCTATATACACCACCAAACGAAGGTTGCGTTCAATGAGCACGGTGCGTACGGCGTTGTCCCCGGCCTCCAGCTTGTTAATCAAAAAGGATTCTTCATCGGTGGAAAGGGGTGGCGGGAGTGCCTCACTGCTGCCTACATAATGGATTTCCCTCTGGTAGCCCAACCAGGCCGCCAGCCTGATCAGTAGCAAGCGGCAATGCCACTTCAGTTGCACAATTCTCGGCAAAGACATACTTTCCCACCCCACCTTGAAATTGCTCCCCGACCCGTCAGGCTGCCCTGACCAGTGCCGGAGGCACCAGTGCCTGGTAATTTCCCAACGAATGCCTGTAAATACCTACGACCACCTGATGAACCCCGGTACTACCACCTTTTTGGAGAATTTCCACCCGGTCCGGACGAATACCAATCAACATCCCCTGCTCCTGGCCCACGGAGCGAAAGGGAATCAAACAGAGGCGGACCGCCCAGTCGGTTCCGGCCAGGGCTGCCAGCAGGGAAGGGTCGCCGGAATCCTCCGGTTCCTCGAAAATTTGCCGCACCGCCGGGGGCAATATGGGCAGCAAGGCGGTGTACTCCACAACAATCACCGGGTGACCGGTAAGAGGGTCCCTTAAACTGTTACCCGTATCCACCAGGCCACTTACCTCTACCCGCCCCCCTTCCACTTCCACCACCAGGGTCACCCGGTGGCCCTGCTGCTCCAGCCGCAAATGCAACAACAGGACCAGTACACGCCCTCCCCCTACCAGGGTTAAAAGAGCCAGCAACAGGCCGGGCCAAAAATAACGCTGGATGATGCGCAATATCTGGTTTACGGCGGAAGCAAAATCGCTACTGGAATAAAGAAAATAAATAAAACCCAGCCAGATGCCTCCCAGGGCAAAAGATGATAGGTAAAAAAAACCCAGACAGGCGAGCAGTCTCCGCAGGGGCAAAGGAGCAAAGGCTCCCACGACCATTAAGCATGAAAAGAAAATTTTCAAAGGCAAACTAAATAACTGGTTAAAGCCTGGAACAAAAAAGAACAAAGCGTATACACTGCCCAGGGCACTGGATAATACCAGCCGGAATAAAGTTGTCCTCACCTGTGATAGTCGCCCGGCCGTCCATAATAGAATATAGTTGAAGAGCAAATTGCCTGCCAGGACCTGATCCACATAGACGACGTAGCCGGTCATCAAGCCCACTCCCACCTGGCCATGCACAGCCCTCTACCATTATATGGCCGCCTCCAAACCTTTATGACAACCCTACAGATGAATACGCAAAAATACAACGGGTACGCAAAAATAAAAGTCTGGTCTTATTATACAATACCAGACTGGTAAAATATGTCAGTTTATGTTTCCCAGGCTTTCTTTTTTCTCTTATTCTCCGGCCCCCGTTCGGGATCAACAAGACGCTGGGTGCCCCTGATGCGGTTAAGATCTTTCTTGCGATTTCCCTTCACTTCCACTGTTTTCTCGTGCTCCGGATGCTCCACTGTCCATCTCCTCCCTCCCCCTTATTTTGCACTAAAACAAAAAAGCCATGTCTTTAAGACCGGCTTTTGTAAAAAAATTTGCTTAAAAACTTATTGCACACTAATTGCGGCGGCGTAAAAAGGCCGGAATGTCCAGGTCGTCGTGGCTGGTGAAGGGCTTAATTTCTAACTCATCTTTAGCCCGTTCTTTTTTAACCACTTTTTGATCAAAACCGGTAGCAATGACCGTTACCCGCACTTCATCTTCCATGCGCTCATCGATGACCGCACCAAAAATGATGTTGGCTTCGGGATCAGCGGCCTGGGAGATAATTTCCGCCGCCTCATTTACCTCAAAGAGACCCAGGGAGGTACCGCCGGTAATGTTTAACAGTACGCCCCTGGCCCCTTCGATGGAGGTTTCCAGCAACGGGCTGGAAATGGCCATGCGGGCCGCCTCGGTAGCCCGGTTCTCACCGCTGGCCACCCCGATACCCATGAGGGCGGAACCGGTATCCTTCATGATTGTCTTCACATCGGCAAAATCCAGGTTGATCAAACCGGGAACGGCAATCAGGTCCGAAATGCCCTGCACGCCCTGGCGCAGAACATCGTCAGCTATGCGAAAAGCCTCTACAATGGAGGTATGCTTGTCAATAACCTGCAACAGGCGATCGTTGGGAATGGTGATCAGGGTATCCACCTTGCCCTTCAGGTTCTGAATACCCATCTCTGCCTGGTTCATCCTCTTTCTTCCTTCAAAGGTAAAAGGCTTGGTCACCACCCCTACAGTCAAAGCACCCAGCTCCTTGGCCACCTCGGCCACCACCGGCGCCGCCCCGGTACCGGTACCGCCACCCATACCGGCAGTAACAAAAACCATGTCTGCCCCCTTCAAGGCCTGGATGATATCATCCCGGCTCTCCTCGGCCGCCTTCTGCCCAATCTCCGGATTGGCACCGGCACCCAGCCCTTTGGTTAACTTGGCCCCGATCTGGATTTTGTTGCTTGTTTGGGCCAGCTGGAGGGCCTGGGCATCGGTGTTAACAGCAATGAACTCCACTCCCCGCAAACCGGCCATAATCATCCGGTTAACGGCGTTGTTACCTGCCCCTCCCACTCCGATGACCTTAATATTGGCAAACTGGTTGTTTTCAAGCTCAAAGTCAAGCATGAATTATCCCCCTCTATGGTTTCTCAAGCAAAATACTTTAACCGTCAGTACCGCTTCCATGAGGGTAACTCCGGCGTAAATGGGCAAAAATTTGTCTTACACCCCGCGGCTCGAACCGGAACTCCCCGGCTGCCACCGCCAGCCTGTAGTTTTCCCGCCTGGCTACCCATGCTGCCATATGCCTGGCCAAAAAACGGGCAGCCTGCCAGTCCGGTTCCGTTGTAGCAACCCGGACGGGCAATTGCAAAACCCGAGAGGCCAGATCGGGCAATCCTTTTAAACAGGAGCCCCCGCCGGCGAGTATAACCCCTCCGGGCAACGCCTTCCCCCGGGCGAGCCTGTCAATGTTTTGCTTAATTAGATCCAGAATCTCCAGCACTCTTGATTCGATAATCTGCCTGATAGTAGCCAGGCTGGCCCGCCTGGAGGCCAGGCCGCCCATGGAAGGTAATTCCACAAATACTGCTTCTTGTGGAAGGAGGCCGATCTCGCGTTTCACCTTTTCGGCCGCATCCAGGGAAGTCCTCACTCCAATAGCCAGGTCGCTGGTAATATGTTCCCCACCCACGGGAATAACGGTCATATCCACCAGGGTCCCACCTTTGAAAACCGTGACGGCCGTAGTTCCACCACCTAAATCCACCAGAGCCGCGCCAAGTTCCCTCTCGACGGTACTCAAAACTCCCTGCGCCACTACCAGTGGGTTTAAAACAACCTCCACCACCCGGAGTCCCGCCGCTTCTACCGCGGTAACCAACTGATCTACAATTTGACTATCTACAGTTACCACCCGTGCTTCCAGGGATAGTTTGGAACCCGTACGTCCGACGGGATTATCCCTCCGGGGCACACCGTCAATCATAAATTCCACTGGCACTACTTGCAAAACCCGCCTTCCGGCAGGAACTTCCACTTGCCTCAGAATTTGTATCAGGTCAGCCACATCACCGGTGGTAATTTTTCCGCCGTGACCAATAGTTATATCGGCATGTCTGGTGAGCACATTTACGCCATGGCCGGAAAAACCCACGCAAACAGTGCCGATCCTGCATCCGGTAGCCTCCTGGGCCATCTCCACGGCCCGCCGCACCGCCTGGGCTACCCCTTCCAGGTCAATGACTATACCCTTGCGCATGCCCAGGGATGGGCACCAGCCCACTCCGGCCACCCGTTCGGGATCGGCAACCCGGGCCACCACCGCCACCATACTGGACGTACCCACATCCAGGCCGGCAACAACTTCCTTTCCAGTCAAGCGGGGCACCCCCCTACCAGTTACTAAAAATGTAAAATTCAACGCTAGCCGTTCTTTTCCCTTTAAACTTTATTTTAATTTTTTAAACAGATGGCGCCGGATAATGGCCAGGTTTTGAAACAGCCGCACCCCGAAGGCCACCACGGCGGCTAAATAAAGATCGATCCCCAGGCGTTCTCCAATGAAGGCCAGACCGGCGGCCAGCAGGGCATTGCTGAAGAAACCGGAAATAAAGACGGTGTTATCAAACTGGTCCTCCATGGCTGCCCGGATGCCTCCAAAAACCGAGTCCAGGGCCGCCAGGGCCGCCACGGAAAGATACTTGGCGTAAACCTGTGGCAACACCAGGGGGATATTCAGCCCCAGCAGCACTCCCAAAACCAAACCGGCAACAGCCAGCCAGATACCCAACCACATTTTTTCTCACCCTTTTACCACTGGTTTGGCATAGTGAAACTCCGTCGTGCGGGAATAACCCGGGATGGTAAGCCGGTCATAGGGCTGAATTTTTACCTGGACCCCCAGATCCTGTAAATACTCCACCAGTCCGCCGGGGATCTCCAGGGCGCTTTTTAAATTGTCCGGCTTGCCAATGGCCAGGATATGATAGGGCGGTACTACTCTAGTCAAGTTAACATTAATAAAGGGGGCGGCCCAGCGGATTTCGGTGTGGGCCACTATGCGCTGGCCGTTAATGGAAAGGGCCTCGGCCCCCGCACCCCGCAGTTCATTGATCACCCGCAAGAGGTCCTCGTCCCGGATGGCATAAAGGCTCACGGGCCCCCGTCCACCGGCCTGCTGGGGAGGATTGTCCAGGGTTACCTCAATCCCGGGTCCGGTAACGGGAACCAAACCGGCCAGCAACCTGGCTTTGGCCAGCTCATCCTTGAGGGCCTTCTCTGCCTCGGTTTGCCCCCGGGTAACCTGCTCCAGTTTAAGGCTTAAGTCATTGGCCTCGGCCTCAAGTTTGCTCTTATCCTTTTCCAGCTGGCGCAGTTCCAGGGCCAGCTCCTGTGCACGGCCGGCCGGAATACCCTGTTCAATGTGCCTGGTAACCCGGAACTGGAAAACAATCAGCACACCCAAAACCAGGGCCACCAATCCGAGGGATAGATAGGTGGACAGCTTCATTGTTTTCCTCCCTCCTCCAGTGGGCGGGCATATTCAAAGCGCACCCCTCCCGTGTAGGCCGGCACGGTTAGTTGCGCCACTTTTCTAACCTCCACCTGGATACCCCAAAAGCGCAGCTGCTCCACTACCCCACCCCGCATCTGCAGGGAATTAATTAAATTGTCGGGATTACCAATGGCGGAGATGATAAAAGGGGGGGTCAGGCGCTGATTGCGGTTGGTTAAAATGGTCGGGCCGATACAGCGTATTTCACTGGTGGCCAGCATGCGCTGCCCGTTGATGGCTATGGCCTCGGCCCCGGCAGCCTTTAACTCGTTGATAATTTTTAGCACATCCTCATCGTGCAAAACATAAAGGTTTGGATTTTGGCCCGGCTGCAAAACCTGGTTGCTGTCATTTAAAGTTACTTCTACCCCCGGCCCGGTAACCTCTACCAGGCCGGCTGTAATACGCACCCGGTTCAGCTCTTCTTTTAACGCATTTAAGCGGGGATCGGCCGCCACTTCATCCAGGCGGGCCCGCAGGTCACTTACCCGTCTCTGGAGATCATCCCGATCCTTTTTAGCTTGATTAACCTGGGCAGCCAGGGTTTGCGTTTGCTTAACGGGGGGCGTTTCCTGGATATCCTTGGTCAAACGAAACTGCACCGCCAGCATCAGACCCATGACCAGCCCCACCAGGACCAACGCCCAGTGAAATCCCCTGATTTTCACGGTCATGCCCCCCAATTTTATCTGGCATATTTGACTACTGGAACACCGGTGAGATCTACATAAGCTATTTTCTGACCGCGTATCTGCTCCAGAACCTGCAGGAGCACACTGGCCTTTCTGTTGATATCCACAGGAGCACCCAGGCGGCATTCCACCCCGTCAAGGGTATACAGCACCACCTGACCCTGACCATTAACGTGTATTTCGGAAAGTTTCTTGAGCAGTGACCCGGGCAACTGATTGATCACCTGCAGGGCGGTACCCAGTTTCGCATCCCGGATCACCTGCCCCGGGACAGGGGTGGGAACAACCGCCCCCGTTACCACCGGCAGGGAACCGGCCACCCCGCTTTCCTGCAGGCATACCCCTTCCCGGTCCACCTGCATGAAACCGTCTTTGACGGGAAGCAAGGCCACCGCTTGTCTTTCCTCTACCGCAATCACTATACGGGACGGGAACTCGCGGGCTAGGTGGACATCTTTGATGAGCGGCACGGTGCGGATCCGGACTTCAGACTCTTTTAAATTAACCTTGAAAATATTTGTGCCGGCGGTGATCCCGGAAAGCTCCACAATTTTTTTATCCGGCAGCGAGCTGTTGCCGGTAACTTCAATCTGGCGTACCTCGAACAGGGGCGAACCCAGGAGGATAAAGGCGGCCAGCAGGACCACAAAGGCAAATAAAATCCTTTCGGCAAGATATTTTCCGGTATGCCGCGGTATGCCCAACCTCACCACTCCTAATATTTTGTCCTGGAACCGGCAGAATTGATGCCCGCGGATACCTGGCATCCCTTGTATGCGGCCAGCCCGCCGGCTGGCCCAAATAAGCGATTAATACCCGGTTTTCCCGTTCCCGGATTATTATACCAAAATATTATAGCAACCGGAAAAACTTGTCCACCCAAAAACTAAAAAAGAACCATATCAAATGGATACTCTCACAATTCTGGCCCCCAGGGCGGCATATTTTTGTTCCAGTCTTTCGTAGCCCCGGTCGATATGCTCCACACCTTCAACCACCGTACCGTTTTCTGCAACCAGGGCCGCCAGGACCAGGGCGGCGCCCGCCCGCAGATCCGTGGCCATCACCGGTGCCCCGGTGAGCCTTTCTACCCCCTTGACGATGGCCGTCTGCCCCTCCACCTTGATGTCGGCACCCATCCGCCGCAGTTCGCTCACATGCTTAAAACGGTTTTCAAAAACGGTTTCGGTAATTACGCTGGTTCCTTCGGCCAGGCAGGCCAGGGCCATCATCTGGGGCTGCATATCGGTGGGAAAGCCTGGATGGGGCAACGTTTTGATATCTACTGCCCGCGGCCGCCCCTGGGCCACCAACCGCACATATTCATCGCCCGTCTCCACCAGGAAGCCCATTTCCTTCAACTTGGCCAGCACGGGCTCCACGTGTTCGGGAATGACGTTGGTTACCGTGACATCTCCGCCAGTAATGGCGGCGGCTACCAGGTGGGTGCCCGCTTCAATGCGATCGGGAATCACCGCGTGTTCCACCGAATAGAGGTGTTTGACCCCTTCGACGCGGATCACATCCGTACCCGCGCCCTTAATGCGCGCTCCCATCCGGTTCAAAAAGTTCTGCAGGTCCACAATCTCCGGCTCCCTGGCAGCATTGCGGATGATGGTGGTGCCCCTGGCCAGCACGGCAGCCATCATAATGTTTTCGGTGGCGCCCACACTGGGAACATCCAGGTGGATTTCGGCGCCCACCAGTTTATCAGCTTCCACGGTAATATAGCCAAATTTTTCCTCAATCCTGGCCCCCAGGGCCTTGAGCCCCTTCAGGTGGAGGTTCATAGGCCGGGAACCGATGTTGCAGCCTCCTGGATAAGAGATTTTCACCCGGCGAAAGCGCCCCAAAAGAGGCCCCAGCACCAGGTTGGACGCCCGCATCCGGCGCATTAAATCTTCCCCTACCTCCAGGGATTGTATATGGGTGGCGTCAACCCTGATGGAATCCCCTTCCCTGTTCACCCGGGCACCCAGGTATTCCAGGACATCGCACATGGTCGCTACGTCCTTTAACGCCGGCACCTGCTGGATTACGTTGGGTGTCCCGTGCAAGAGACAGGCGGCCAGGATCGGTAGGGTAGCGTTCTTGCTGCCGCTGGCCCGCACGGTGCCCCGCAGGGGATTACCGCCCGTAATGAAAAACCTGACCATGCTGTCACCCCCGCCTCAATCCTCACCGAGAACCTGTACCTCCAGAGTTAGAGTTATCCCGAAGCGCTCGTGAACCAGTTGCTGTACCCGGTGGATCAGGATTTGCACATCCCGGGCGGTAGCCCTCCCCAAATTGACAATGAAATTGGCGTGGACCAAAGATACCTGGGCATCACCCTGGCGCATACCCTTGCACCCGGCCTGTTCAATTAACCAGCCGGCCGTTTTGCCGGGAGGATTTTTAAAGACGCTGCCGGCACTGGGGTAGGACAGGGGCTGGGAAGCCCGGCGGCGGGCGAGATACTGCTCCATATCGGCCCGGATCAGGTCGGCGTCCCGGGCCACGCCCCGGCAGGTCACCTCCAGCACCACCAGCGAACTGCCCAGCAAATTGCTGGTGCGGTAACCAAAACCCAACTCGCCGGCGTTCCGGCGTTCCAGCTCACCGGATGAATCCATAACTATAACTTCCTGCACCAGGTCGGCCATGGATGAACCGTTGGCGCCGGCATTCATTACCACCGCCCCGCCTACCGTTCCGGGAATGCCGGTGGCAAATTCCAAACCGCCCACGCCGCTCTTCTGGGCTACGGACGCCAGCACACCCAGCATTGTCCCGGCCCCTGCGATCAAGGTTGTTTTTCGTACCTGGACCTGACCGAAGGCACGGCCAATTTTCACAACTATGCCGCGGATGCCACCATCCTTTACCAGAAGGTTGGAACCGTTGCCAATAAAATAAAGGGGGAGGCCACGGCCGTGTACCCAGGTAACCAGCCGGGCCAGTTCCTTCACTCCCGCCGGTTCCACAAAAATATCTGCCGGGCCACCGATACGCCAGGTGGTATGGCGGGCCATGGGCTCATTGGCCTTCACCTGTCCGGGTAACAGGGCATTTAATTCTTTAAAACCGGCCGGCAAATTCATGCTGTTTTCTCCCTTAACCTTTTTACCAGTTCAATACCACAGAGCCAGACATTTCCCGCACCCATGGTTAAAATCAAATCGCCGGGCAGGGCAATGGCAGCCAGGTAATTGACTATTTGTTCCCTGGTCGGCAGATAAACCACTGGTGGGCGGCCATGGTTTTTAATGGCCTGGACAATCAGCTGGGCGTTGACCCCTTCTATGGGTTGCTCCCCGGCACTGTAGATCTCATTGACTATAACCAGATCGGCTTCGCCAAAGGCCTCCCCAAACTGTTCCTTTAATAAGGCCGTCCGGGTGTAGCGATGAGGCTGAAAGACGACGATCAGGCGCTTTGGCTCCGTCTGGCGGGCCGCCTGCAAGGTAGCCTTTATTTCACTGGGATGGTGGGCATAGTCATCCACCACCCGCACATTCCCCACTTCACCCAGCAGTTCAAACCTTCTCCTGGCCCCCCGGAACTCTTTGAGTATCTGAGCGATGAGCTGAAAATCAAGACCGATCCAGCGGGCTGCAGTCACTACGGCCAGGGCGTTTAACATATTATGTTTCCCAAGGACGGAAAGTTCCAGGGTGCCCAGGTGCTGATCATGATAATACACTTCACCGCGGGAACGTTCACCGTCCAGGGATAAATGGCGGAGCACATAGTCGGCACCGGAACTCTCGATGCCGTAGGTGACCACCGGTCGGTCTAAATCCTGCAACACTTCCCGTACATTGGGATCGTCGGTACAGGCAATGACCAGCCCGTGTTCCGGCACTTTGCCCATAAACTGCCGGAAAGCCTTTTTAATTTCCGCCACCGAACCGTAATGGTCCAGGTGATCATCTTCAATATTGGTCACGATCACTGCCAGCGGACTCAACTTTAAAAAGGACCCGTCACTTTCATCGGCTTCAGCTACCAGATATTCCCCCCGACCCAGCTTGGCGTTTCCGCCAATATCGTTCAATTCACCTCCGATGACAATGGTCGGGTCAAGTCCGCTCCTTTCCAGTACCAGGGCCAGCATGGAGGTGGTGGTGGTTTTGCCATGTGCCCCGGCAACGGCAATACCCTTTTGCCGCTGCATCAACCAGGCCAGCAGATCCCCACGATGCATCACCGGGATGCCCTTTTCCCGGGCTGCCAGCAATTCGGCGTTATCCGGTTTAATCGCCGAGGAAATCACCACCAGCTGCGCAGCATCCAGGTTCTGGGGGGCGTGCCCCACGTGGCAGACGGCCCCCCGGGACTCCAGCCTGCGGGTGGTATCAGTGGAGGAAAGATCCGAACCGCTAATCTTATAACCCAGATCCAAAAGAATGCTGGCCAGGCCACTCATACCAGCCCCGCCAATACCGATAAAATGTACCCGCCGGGGTATTACCTGCAAGGACTTCAACTCCTTTCCCGGTTACAGCTCCTGGCAAACGTGACGGCTTCGCGATACACCATATACTATGCCCGGTCTAAAAAAGGTGTGCCATTCCCGGGCTTGTCCGGCCGTGCTACCTGGTTCACGAAGGGCAGTAGCCACCGTTTTTACCGGGCCAGGTTGTCTATTAGCTCAAGTATTTCATCCAGGGCCTGGGAACGTCCCAGGCGGCGGCTGGCCCCGGCCATCGCCTTCAGTTTTGCCGGCTGCGCCAGAAGCCGGGCCAGCTTTTCAGCCAGCAAAGGCCCCGTTAACTCCCGATCCCGGATGACCAGAGCGGCACCTTCTTTCTCCAGGGAACGGGCATTGTATTCCTGGTGATTCCCGGTAGCATAGGGGTAGGGAATGAGGATGGCCGGCAACCCTACCACCGTCAACTCTGCCAGGGTGGCTGCCCCGGCACGACAGATGGCAAGGTCGGTCGCCGCCAGTGCCCGGGGCATTTCGTCAAGATAAGGTACAAGGATAATATTGCCATTTTCGGATATACTTAAACCCGCCTCCCTGGCTCGGGCGCAAAACTCCTCATATTGGCCGGGACCGGTTACATGGAGGAAGTATACCCCATTCCGGTCCCCAAACTGCTTTAAAACCTCGATCATGGCCAGGTTGATCGCCCTGGCCCCTTGACTACCCCCAAAGGAGAGGACGAGCCGGGCATCTTCAGGGATACCCATGGCCCGCCTGGCCTCGTCCCGCCGCCAGGCCAGCACCTCCGGACGCACCGGTAGCCCGGTAACTTTAACCCGGGCTTTACGGGGAAAATATTTCCGGGCGTCGTCAAAGGTTAACGCCACCTGGCTGACAAAACGGGACAGCAGCCGGTTGGTCAAACCGGGCAGGGCATTTTGCTCGTGGATCAGGGTGGGAATACCCAGCAGAACGGCGGCCAGAACCACCGGCCCGCACACATACCCCCCGGTACCTACTACCACCCGCGGCTTGAAATCGGCCAGAATCTGCCGGGCCAAAAGAACCCCCCGGGCTGCCTGCCAGAACACCAGCAGGTTCCGCGGGGACAGGCTGCGCTTTAAACCGGTTACCGGGATGGAACGAAAGGGCAGATTTGCTTTCGGCACCAGGTCGGCCTCCAGACCACCGGCCCGGCCGATGTAAAGCACCTGGGCTTCAGGGTATTTGGCCAACAGTCCCCGGGCAATGGCCAGGGCGGGGTAAATATGCCCTCCCGTACCACCCCCGGTTACCACAAAATGCAAATGCTCCACCTCCCGTCATTTGGGAGCACTGTAGCGGGATATGTTCAGCAATACCCCTACCCCCAGCAGGGTGAACACCAGGGATGTTCCCCCAAAGCTGATAAAGGGCAGGGTAATGCCGGTTACCGGCAGGGAGCTGGTGACCACGCCGATATTAATGATTGCCTGGATACCCACGCCGGAAACAATCCCGGCGGCAAGCAGGCTGCCAAAGGGATCGGGAGAGGTAATGGCCACCTTCAATCCCCGCCAGATGAACAAAATGAACAATAGGATAACCAGGCAGGCGCCGATAAAACCCAGCTCTTCTCCGATCACGGCAAAGATAAAGTCCGTCTGTCTCTCGGGGAGGTAAAGGAACTTGGAATGGCGACCCTGCCCCAGGCCGGTGCCCAAAAGGCCACCGGAACCAAGGGACATGAGGGAATTCAAAATATGCCACCCCGAGCCCGAGGGGTCCTTCTCCGGATCCAGAAAGGCTAAGAATCTCCTCAGGCGGTAAGGCTCCATCCAGATGGCCAGGGCCAGGGCTCCCGTTCCCAAAAAACCCAGGGCGCCCAGGTGCACCAGGGAAGCACCGGCCGCAAAAAGCATCAACACGATGGTACCGGCCAGGGTAACGGCCGTACCCAGGTCCGGCTGCATGAGAATCAGCCCCGCCGCCAAACCCATTATCACCAGGTACGGCAACATTCCCCGGCGAAAATTGGTAATCCGTTCGGGCCGCCGGGAAAGGCCGTAGGCAGTGAAGACCACCAGGCAAAGCTTGGCAAACTCCGAAGGCTGAAAACTCAAGGGACCCAGGTTCAACCAGCGCTGGGCTCCCAGCTTGGAAACGCCAACCCCCGGAATAAGTACAGCAATCAGCAGGGCAAAGGCCAGGACCAAAAGCGCTCCCGCCCACCTTTTCAAATGCCAGTAGTCATAATTTATCATTACAAACATAGCCGTGAGGCCGATGATGGCCCAGATGGACTGGCGGATCAGAAAATGAAAAGGGTTGTTAAAGGGCGGAAACATGGCGTAGTAGTAACTGGAACTAAAAACCATCACTATGCCCACGCTTAAAAGCATGAGTACGGTAAGGAAGAGGATAAAATCCGGTGGCCGCCTGCGTAAGCGCATGGGAGTCTCCCTACCTTCCCGGTAAGGTAAATGTTCAGCAAAACCGTTCACTGCCCCCGGCCATTTCCCGTATGATCAGCTCATGTACCAGCTTTTTAAACATTTCCCCGCGCTCCTCGTAACTTTTGAACATGTCCCAGCTGGCGCAGGCCGGGGAAAGCAGGACCACTTCCCCCGGTCGGGCTGCCCGGTAGGCTTGAAACACTGCATCTCGAAAGTCCTGGGCCCGGATAATTTCCCCGACCCCGGCCGCCCTGGCGGCCGCTTCAATTTCCCGGGCACACTCTCCCAGCACCACCAGCACCCTTACTTTCTCCTTTACCAGGCGGGCAAAGGTGGTAAAATCGTTACCCTTGTTTCTGCCCCCCGCCAGTAAAACGATGGGCTGATCATAGGCCTCCAGGGCTTTTATGCTGGCCTCGGGATTGGTGCCCTTGGAATCGTTGATATATTTCACGCCGTTGATCTCGACGACAAATTCCAGGCGGTGGGGGACGCCGGAGAAGTGGTGCAGCGTAGCGGCCAGCTGCGCTTCCCTGATTCCCAGCACCCAGGCGCAGGCAACGGCGGCCAGGGCGTTTTCCAGGTTGTGGGCGCCCGGAATACGCAGGGCGCTTGCCGGTAAAACGGGATGAACCGCCTCCCCTTCCCTGACCGCTATATAGCCGTTGTGCACGATTACCCCATCTTCCAGATTATGCCGCCGGCTGAAAAATATAACCTTTCCGGGGCATACGGATGCTAAATCCCTGGTCAGGGGATCGTCGTAATTTAAAACCGTGTAATCGTCCCCGGCCTGGTTGGCAAAAATGCGCGCCTTTGCCGCCACATAGCCCTCCATATTGCCGTGCCGGTCCAGGTGGTCGGGGGTTATGTTTAAGATGGCGGCCACCCGGGGACGGAAAGACCGCGTGGTCTCCAGTTGAAAGCTGCTGACCTCCAAAACAATCAGGTCGTTTGGTCCATATTTTTCCACTTCCGTAATCAGGGGCTGGCCGATATTACCGGCCACCAGGGTCTTGATCCCGGCGTCGGCAAAAATTTGACCTACCAGGCTGGTGGTGGTGGTTTTACCGTTGGTGCCGGTAATGGCTACTATGGGTGCCCTGGCCAGGCCGTAAGCCAGCTCCAGCTCACCCGTCACCGGAATACCCAGCTCCCGGGCCCGGGCTGCCGGCGGAATGGTGAGGGGTACCCCTGGGCTGATTACCACCAGGTCAAAGCTGCCCTCCTCCACCTCCGGGTAGCGGCCAAGCACCAGCTCCACCTCCGGCGGCAAGAAGGATGAAAGGGGCGGATCAAAGGAAGCAGCCTCCTTCCGATCGGTTAAGACCACCCGCGCCCCCTTACCCGCTAGAAAACGGCTCACCGCCACCCCGCTTTTACCTGCTCCGATAACCAGAACCTTTTGTCCTTCAAATGCCAAGTCCCTTACCTTCCTTCTTAAACAAGTAATGTCCTTTAAAAAAGCTAACCCAGTTGATACAGCCCGGCCAGCCCCAGGAGGGCCAGGACCAGGGTAACCCCCCAGAAGGTATAGACCACCCGCTGTTCACTCCAGCCACCCAGCTCAAAGTGGTGGTGCAGGGGGCTCATCCGGAATACCCTCCGGCCGAAGAGCTGGAAGGAAATGACCTGGATGATTACCGACAGGGCCTCCAGTACATAGACGCCCCCAATAACCAGCAGGAATAACTCGCTCCTGGTCAATACCGCCGCCGCCCCCAGGGCCCCTCCCAGGGCCAGGGAGCCGGTGTCGCCCATGAATATCCGGGCCGGATGGTGATTGTAGACCAGAAAACCCAGGCAGCCACCCATCAGGGCGGCCATGATGATGGCAACCCCCAACTGATCCATTAAGAGGGCAATAAGCACAAGAGCCGCGGCCACCGGTACGGTTACTCCGGCGGCCAGGCCGTCCAGGCCATCGGTGAGATTCACCGCGTTGGCCGTACCCACCACTACCAGCACGGCAAACAAAAGAAAACCCCAGGTTCCCAGCTCCAGGGTTAATCCCCCGGGAACAAAAAAACCGCTAAAAGGGATTACCAGATCCGTCCCCCGGCCAAAGGTAGAAACAGCCAGCAAGGCGAGCAACACACTTAAGATCACCTGACCGAAAAGCTTTTCCCGGGCCCGCAGGCCCAGGGATCTCTTCAAAGCCACCTTAATGTAGTCGTCTAAAAAACCAATCAACCCGAATCCCAGGGTAACCCCCAGCACCAAAAGGCCCTCCGGAAAACGGTGAGCCAGCCAGAACCCGGCCACGGTTGTTCCGGCCAGGAACATGATTCCGCCCATGGTGGGAGTACCGCCTTTAGAAAGGTGAGTGGCCGGCCCATCGTCGCGGATACTCTGACCGAACTTAAGACGGCGCAAAAGGGGTATGGTCAGGGGTCCTAAAAGAAGGGTGACGGCCAGAGAAGTAAGCAAAGCTTTGCTTAAAAGAAGCCATAAATCATTAGTCCCCATCCGGTACCACCTGCGGCGGATTCCCTCCTTTTTCGGAAGTTAGAGGTACATGCCGGGCGCCGGTCGTTCCGCGCCGCCATAGCCAACTGTTGCCAGCTTATGTGTCCTGGTGCAAAAAGGTGTTTTGTCCCTGAACCAGGGCCTGCACAATCCCTTCCATGCGCATGCCCCGGGAACCCTTAATCAGCACCACATCCCCGGGTCGGGCCAGATCCTTCAATATTTCTACGGCCCCGCCGTTGGATGCGCACCGGAAGATGCGCCCGCCGGGCATTCCGGCCGCCAGCGCTCCGTCGGCAAGAAAACGGGCCAGATTGCCCACCGTAATCAGGTAATCCACCACCCCGGCGGCATCACCGCCCACCCGGCGATGAGCGTCCTGAGCCTCTTCTCCCAGTTCCAGCATGTCTCCCAGAACGGCAATGCGGCGCCCTTTGGCATCCGCTTCAGCCAGCACCTGCAGGGCGGCCCGGGTCGAGGACGGGTTGGCATTATAGGCATCGTTAATGATTTTCAGCCCCCGGCAATCAATTATTTCCAGGCGCATGGGCGTCAAGACGGCCCCGGCCAGGCCAGCGGCGATATCTTCCAGCGGCACCCCCAGTGCCCAGGCTACCCCCACCGCGGCCAGGGCGTTTTCCACATTGTGCCGCCCCGGCAGGGGTAAATAAATTTCTACTTCCTCTCCATCGGGCACCCTCACCCGAAACCGGTTACCGCCCTTTTCGGGACGAATGTCCCGGCCAAGGATATCTGCCTCACCACCGATGCCGAAAAAGTACACCTGCCCCCGGCAACGGGCCGCCTCCCGCCGGATATAGGGGCTGTCCCGGTGCAAAACGGCAAACCCTTCCGGCCCGATGGCTTCCAGAATTTCTCCCTTGGCCCGGGCAATGTTATCCACCGACCCCAGGCGCTCTATATGGGCCTCACCGATATTGGTGATTACCGCTCCCGTGGGGAAGGCCAGGCGGCAAAGGAAGGCAATTTCCCCTAGTCCCCGCATGGCCATTTCCACCACCACGGCCTGGTAGCGCTCATCAAGCTCCAGGAGGGTGAGGGGTAAACCAATTTCGTTGTTCCTGTTGCCCGTGGTTTTCAGGGTGTTAAACCGCCGGGAGAGGGCAGCCTCCACCAGGTCCTTGGTACTGGTTTTACCGGAACTGCCGGTAATACCAATCACCGGCACCCGGTAAGCCTCCCGGTTATAGCGGGCCAGCTGTTGTAAAGCTTCCAGGGTGTCGTCCACCTGGATCACGGCTGCCCCCGGATTTATACCGGACACCATACGCTCCACCACCACCCCGGCAGCACCGGCGGCCAGAACCTGCGGTACAAAATCATGGCCGTCATGCCGTTGCCCCCGGAGGGCAAAAAACAGCTCGCCTCCCGCAAGGCTGCGGCTGTCGATGGAGACGGCCCGGACCCGGACGCCTGCGTCCCCCTGACACAGCCTGCCATTTACGGCCCGCGCTACTTCGTCGAGGGTCATCGTTTTCACGGTTGTTCTCCTCTACTTAAAATTTCGTCCAGCGCTTTGATAGCTTCAATGCGATCATCAAAAGGATATTTAGTGGTACCGATAATTTGGTAATTCTCATGCCCTTTACCGGCAATAATGACCGTATCCCCCGGGGCGGCTATCCCCAGGGCAAAACGAATGGCCTCCCGCCGGTCGGGCACCACCCGGTAGTTAGAACGGACCCGCCGCACCCCTTCTTCCACCTGGGCAATGATTCTCATGGGATCCTCGGTACGGGGGTTATCCGAAGTAATCACCGGAAGATCACTCAGGCGGGCGGCAATTTCCCCCATGATGGGCCGCTTGGTGGGATCCCGGTCGCCGCCACAGCCAAATACGGTAATCAACCTTCCCGGGGTTATGGCCCGGGCGGTGGTGAGGATGTTTTCCAGCCCGTCGGGGGTGTGGGCGTAGTCCACCACCACGGTAAAGTCCTGCCCCCGGTCCACCAGTTCAAACCGGCCCGGCACACCTTCCACCGACTCCAGTGCCCGAGCCGCCAGCGGCAGGGGAATTCCCCCGGCCACTGCTGCCGTCATGGCGGCCAGGGCGTTATAAACGTTGAAATAACCGGTTAACTTTAAGCTTACCGGAATTTCACCCCAGGGGCTGGTGACGGTAAAAGAAACGCCCCTGGGGGTAACTTTAACCTCCTGTGCCCGCACCTGCGCTTCTGCCGTGAGCCCGTAGGTAAAAACGGGTACTCTGGTTTCGGCCACGATCCTTCCCGCCCGGGGGTCATCGGCGTTAATGACCGCCAGGGCAGGCTTGCCATCCTGCCCCAGCCCCCGGAACAACAGCGTCTTTGCCGCCAGGTAATCGTCCATGTCCCGGTGGAAATCCAGGTGGTCCTGGGTAATATTAGTAAATACCCCGGCATCAAAGGCACATCCGGCCACCCGGTTTAAAGCCAGGGCATGGGAACTTACCTCCATTACCGCTACCGTAACCCCCTCAATCACCATTTCAGCCAGCAACTTCTGCAGGTCCAGGGATTCGGGGGTGGTGTGGGCTACCGGCAATACCCGGTCACCAATCCAGTTGGCAATGGTACCAATAAGCCCTACCTTGTTTCCCGCAGCCCGGTAAATGGCTGCCAGCAAATGGGTGGTAGTGGTTTTACCGTTTGTCCCGGTAACCCCGATCAATTTTAATCTCCGGGATGGGTAGCCATAAAAGCGCGCCGCAAGTAAAGCCAGGGCTAAGCGGGTGTCTGGCACGCGCACATAGGCAATACCGGAAGGAAGGGGGATTTCCTTTTGCACCACCACGGCTACTGCACCCCTGGATACGGCCTGCTCCACATAACGATGGCCATCGGTGGTGAAACCCTCCACGGCTACAAACAGAAAACCGGGTTGCACCTGCCGCGAGTCGTAGGCAATGCCCGATATGTGTACCTGTTGATTGCCTCCCACAGCCAAACAGTTTTGCCCCTTGATCAACTCGCTAAACAGCAAACGAAATCCTCCTTCCTTACCAGAAAGGCTTCCCGTGGTTATACTACCACCCCTGCTGTTACAATGCAATAAGAGCCCTTTGGTCCTTTTTATGGTATTATTGCCACTTTATATTAATTATACGTAAAATAATGCTATGGTCTCTCAACAAATTCCCGCACCCGCCGGGCAGTTGCAGGAGGTGCCTGGGACGGCTCGGATCCGGGTTTAAACTCTACCCTCACCGTGGTACCCCGGGGGACTTTTTCCCCCGGCCGGGGGTTCTGGCTGGCGGCCTGCCCGATCCCCACCGCTTCCAGGCGGAGATCCATACCCGCCAGCAGGGCGGCCACTTCGGTAATGGTCAGGCCCGTAAGATTGGGAACGGTCACCGTTCCCTCCCTTGATTTACCTCCGGGGGGTTGCAAATCCAGCACCACCGAGGTACCACTTAACACCTCGGCTCCCGCTTTTGGTGTTTGCTCCTGGACAATAGCTCCCTCCCCCCGGACCACAAAGGACAGTCCCGCCTCGCGCAAGATATTCTGGGCCATTTCCAGGGGATAATTGACCACGTTTGGCACCCGGACCTTAACCCGGGGCTGTTCAAAGTATACGAAAGGATCCTTTGGTTTTTCGAGGCCAGGCGTTTCAGGCACCTGCAGGTAATGCAGGGTGTCCCGGACCACTTCCCGGAACACCGGAGCAGCTACCTGGCTGCCGTAATAGATGCCACCTTGCGGCTCCGCAACCATAACCAGGGCGGCAACCCGCGGGTTGTCTGCCGGGGCAAAGCCGGTAAAGGAAGCCACGTATTTCCCGCTTACGTAACCGCCCCCTTCACCTACCACCTGGGCGGTACCGGTTTTGCCGGCCACCCGGTAGCCGTCGATGAAGGCGTTTCTACCAGTACCCTTCATAACCACCGCCTGAAGCAGGTCCACAACCTGGCGGGCCTTTTCCCGGTCAAGCACCCGGCGCACCACCTCGGGCTGAAAGGTCTTGATTACTTTGCCCGAGGGGTCGCGGATTTCTTTCACCAGGTGCGGGCGCAATAAAAGACCACCGTTGGCCACGGCGCAGGTGGCAGTCAGCAGTTGAATTGGCGTCACGGCAATGGATTGACCGATGGCCATGGTGGCCAGGTTAAGGTTGGTAGCCTTCTTTTCGGAAATGACAATACCGGTAGCCTCCCCCGGCAGGTCAATGCCCGTAACGTCCCCGAAACCAAAGTTTTTAATATAGGAATAAAACCTTTCCTTACCCAGGCGCAGGCCTACCTCCACAAATCCGGGGTTGCAGGAATTCATCACCACCTGTTCAAAGGTCTGGCTGCCGTGGCCTCCGTCGGCCCAGCAGCGGATGTAGCGGTCGGCAACCTTTACGTAGCCCGGATCGAAGAACTGGTCATCTGGCTTGACCACCCCTTCGCTGACGGCCGCAGCCGTGGTGATGATTTTAAAGGTAGAACCCGGTTCGTAGTTATACCAGATGGCTGGATTCCGGTCCCAAACCCCCTGCGGAGCAGTCATCCAGTTTTTCGAATCAAAGCTGGGGCGATTACCCATGGCCAGGATTTCCCCGGTTCGGGGGTCCATGACGATAATCACCGCCAGTTTGGGGTTGTATTTGGCCACCACCCGGTCCAGTTCCCGCTCCACAAACTGCTGGATGGTTTCATCCAGTGTCAGGACCAGACTGTTTCCCTGCCGGGGGGAAATATATTTATGCAACGCTCCGGGAACCTCCCGCCCGGTGGCATCCTGTTCTACCACAATGCGGCCGGGGGTTCCCTGTAATTCCCGGTCAAACGTCTTCTCTATGCCCATGAGCCCCTGGTTGTCTACGCCGGTAAAGCCCAGGACGTGGGGCGCCAGGGAGCCAAACACGTAATGCCTGACGCTTTCTTCAACAAAAAAGAGGCCGGGCAACTTGAGCTGCTTAATTTTCTCCACTATCCCCGGTTCTAATTTACGGGCAACCCATTCATAGCAGGACTTGCGGGTGAGGATTTGATAGAGGTGTTCCACTTTCATATCCAGGAGAGGTGCAAGCTGTTCGGCAACCCGGCGGGGATCCTTTACGAGATAGGGAATGGTATAAAGGGACTCGGCGCTGACGCTGGTTACGAGTAGACGCCCGTTCCGGTCGTAAATATTACCTCGCCTGGCCTCCACCGGAATATCCCGCATCCGCACTTCCAGAGCCTTTTGCTGCAATTCATCCGCCCTTATAAACTGAATCCAGGCCAGGCGGCCTATCAAAATAACGAGGGCCGCAGTGGCCAGAAGGAAAAGAGAGGTCAGCCTGCGGCGGATAATGATGTTGGTGGTACGCATACCCTTCTCCTCCAGATAGCGCCCACCCGTGAAAAAATAGGTGCCCCTTAGCCGGAATGTCCGGAGGAACGGTGAATGACCAGATCGGCCAGGGCCTGCAGGATCCAGTGATGCTCCCTGGGTACACGGCCTCTCTCCGTATCATCAGACCCAGATTTTTCTGCCGGCCTGGGTTCCGGGGGGACATCCTGGGCATCGCTTACGGCCTTAACCAGTACCACCTGGCGCTCGTCTGGCTTCACCATGCCCAGGCGGGTGGTGGCCACAGCTTCCACCCGTTCCAGGGAGGATAGCCTGGACACCTCTTCGGTAAGACCCCGGGTCTCGATTTCCAGCTCGGCCAGCTCCTTTTGCATGCGGGTGATCTGATATCCGGTAATGAGTATCCGGGAATAGAAAATCGAAATCAGGATACCCAATGCAAAAACAAGCAGGATCAGCAGCGTTAGTACCAGATGTTCCCGGGGCCGTGCTTGCGGCCGGGGATGACCCGCAGGGCTATACCTTTCCCCGGGCGGGCTTTGGTGGTAAGGTTGTTCCTTGGCTACTATCAAAGCTTATTCACCCCCCGTGGCATTTAGAACCGACCTTAATTTTTCTGCCACCCGCAAGCGGGCACTGCGGGAGCGGGGATTTAAATTTACCTCCCTTTCCGAGGGTACCACCCCCCCGGGAGTGAGTACCCGCAACAAAGGCTTTTGACCGCATACGCACCGGGGGAAACTGGGTGGACATACGCATGGGTTGGCCAGCTGACGAAATAATTTTTTGACGATCCGGTCCTCCAGTGAGTGAAAAGTGATCACCAGAATGCGCCCCCCTGGCAAGAGCAGGTCTACCGCCTGACGCAAAGCTTCCGGCAGAACCTCCAGTTCCCGGTTAACGGCAATTCTTAAAGCCTGAAAGGTTCGCCGGGCCGGGTGGGGACCGCTGCGCCTGCTTTTTGCCGGTATGGCTTCCTTAATTATTTCCACCAGCTGAGAGGTGGTTGTTATGGGCTGGTGCTGTCTTTTCCGCACAATGAAGGAAGCGATCCTCCTGGCCCAACGTTCCTCGCCATAACGGGCAATGATTCCGGCCAGTTCCTCTTCTTTCAGGTTATTGACCAGGTCGGCGGCCGTATGGTGCATGGTTGGGTCCATGCGCATATCCAGTGGACCCTCGTGGTGGTAGCTGAAACCCCGTTCGGGAATATCCAGCTGGGGAGAACTCACACCCAGGTCAAAGAGTATGCCGTCTACGGCCGGAATACCCAGTTCAGCGAGGACCCGGGGCAGGTTGATAAAGTTTTCCCGTACCAGGGTGACCCGTTCCCTGTAAGGGGCCAGGCGCTGGGCGGCCGCTTCCAGGGCATGGGGGTCCTGGTCCAGCCCGATCAGGCAGCCGTCTGGTCCACTACTCTCGAGGATGGCCGCGCCATGACCTCCTCCCCCGACGGTGCAATCCACGTAGGTGCCCCCGCTTTTCGGGTTCAGCCAGGCCAGCACTTCCTCCAGCAATACTGGTTGATGCGTGAAGTCCCTTTCCTCCATCCCCTGATTTTCCCACCTGTCACTGTAGGGGCGGGTGAAAACCCGCCCCTAAATTCCCAAATTCAAATCCACGATTTTTTCCGCAATTTCTTCCACCTGACCGGCTGCCTGGGAATTATAGGCCTCCCACCGCTCGGCGGACCAGATTTCTACCCTGGCAGAAACACCAATCACCACTACATCCTTTTCGATACCCGCATATTCCCTTAAGTTTCCTGGAATAAGTATTCTACCCTGTTTATCTACCTCGCATTCACAGGCACCGGCAAAGAAAAAACGCACAAAGGCCCGGGCGTCGGCCCTGGTCAAGGGTAAGGACCGCATCTTATTTTCCAGTTCCGCCCATTCTTGAGGGGGGTAGGCGAAAAGGCATCCGTCCAGACCCTTGGTCAAAACGAATTTTTCGCCCAGGCCTTCGCGGAAGCGGGCTGGTATAATCAAGCGTCCCTTGGCATCAATGGTATGCCGGTACTCGCCTAAAAACATTACGGATGCCCCACTATCATCCACTTTGATTCCACTTCACTCCACATCTCACCACCCTAATTCTCCAGGGAGAAGTAAATTCCTGCTGACCCGCAAGAAAAAATAAAAAAATTAGCCAGCATCTGGCTAATTTCAAGAACACAATCAAAGAGGTATTACTTCCCGCCGCCGTTCCTTGAATACTACCACCTCGCGGTAACCGGCGGCCAGCAACCATTCCCGGGCCTGGTCCCAGCCGTAAGCCACCAGGTGGGGTTGGTGGGCGTCAGAGCCCACGGTCACCGGAACGTGGCAGCGGCGGCAGAGCTTGAGGAAATCCAAAGAGGGGTAAATTTCCCCGGCGGGCACGCGCAAACCGGCCGTATTTACCTCCACGCACACACCACCCTCGGCAAAGGCCCGGGCCGTCTCTTCGTAAAGCTCCTGCAAATCAATGCGGGCCCGGTAACCAAACTTTTTGATTAAATCCGGGTGGGCGATGGCATCAAAAAGACCCGCGCGGGCCGCCTGCTGCACCAGTTGAAAGTACTGCCGGTATAATTCATCAATATCCCGCCGGGTGTATTCCTCCACCAGGTCCGGGTTATCAAAACCCCAGCCGTCCAGGTAGTGCACCGAACCAAGGACATAGTCAAAAGGATAACGGGAAAGTAGTGTGTACAGGTGGTTTTCGTAACCCGGTATATAATCGGCCTCTATCCCCAGGTAGATGGTCAAATCGGAATGGCCCTGCTTAAGCTTCCGGACCGACTCAATATAACCGGGCAGATCCTCTTCGGTCATGGCCAGTTCCGGAGCCCGCCGGCCGGGGGGCAGCCAGTACATGGGGACATGATCGGCAAAACCGATATGTTTAAGACCCCGGGAGCGGGCCACGGCAATATACTCCGCCACATCCCCGTTGGCGTGACCGCACCGGCAGGTGTGCAGATGCAGGTCGGGCAACACGATTAAAACGCCCCCTCACGAAACCGCTCCGACACCTTCCTGGTAAGACGGTAAATGTGCTCGGCCAGTTCCGGGGCCAAAAGACCGGTGCCGCAGGCAGGGGTAATCATGGACTGGCGGTGCAACAGCTCCGCCGGAATACCCCGCTGTACCAGTCCAGAGAAGAGCTCTTTCCATCGTAATAACAGGGATTCCTCGTCTTCATCAAAGGCCTTTTCAGAGGTGGGCACAATGCCCCACGCTATGATCCCGCCTCTGTGAATAAAGTCCCTTAATTCCCGGGCGTAAACAAACAAGGAAGGACCAAAGTTGTAGGCATCTAAATTGATAATGTCCAGATCACATTCACAGAGGATGGACCAGTCAATGGCATCACAGGAATGCACCCCGGCCAGCCCGCCCGCCTCGTGAATAAAGTGGAAAATGGCGTTTAGATCGTTTTTGATCATTTCCCGGGTGACGGTAATGTAAGTGAACTGGCCGTAGACGCTGATGGCCGGCTCGTCCACAAAAATTATCGGCGTCCGGTTAAGCCTGGCGAGGGTACGGGCCTGCCAGTAAGCGTGGGCAGCAAGGGTTTTTACCACCAGATCCCGCAGCTGGTCTTCGTAATAGGCCACCCGGCCCCGGCGGTTCTTTAGCTGAAAGGCAATGGTGAGGGGGCCGGCCAGGTGGCCCTTGAGATAAAGGGCTTCACCGATATCCCTTGCCATTTCTTCCATGAAGGCATAAAAACCTGCCGCTGCCTCGCGGGGCAGGGCAAAGTTTTCCAGGGCAGTGAGGTCTTTTTCTTCCACTGCCAGATAGGCCGTATAAAAATTAGTTAGCCCTTCGGGCCAGTGGGGGTTTTCATCATCAAAGACAGCCCGGTCATTTTCCATCACCAGCAACTGAAACTGGACTAAGGGCTGTAAAAATTGGTACACAAAGCCCTCGGCACCGCCCCTCCGGGGCAGCTGGGGCCAGTGGGGAATAACGGGCATATTTTCTCTAATCAGGAGTAGGGCCTTTCCTGGATCGGTATAGGGCAGGCTGCCAATACCCGTGGCTAACCCGCCGGGAGAAAAGATCATCACAAATCCCTCCTCGTATCATAGTATTAGAACCACCGGACAACCCCAGATTCCAGTTTAGGAACAATATGGATTACCCGGATGGTTGGGAACCGGTTCCTGCATTACGGGTACCGAGGCCAACAAAATCAATGCCTGATTCCACAGCGGGTACAGTACTGGGACCGGTAAATCGCGCGATTGCTGTATCGTGGAATGGGTATTGATAGCAGTTGGCCAACAGTACCTCGAATATGGTGGTGATGCCCAAG
>NZ_RBWE01000001.1:2175634-2192410 GCF_003627965.1 Desulfofundulus salinus
GCCTTTTTATGGCTTAACCCTAAAAATTTTTTCCAATTCCCCTTCAAAAAGTGCTTGACTTTTTACCGCTGCGCTTTAACAACGTAATTATACCCCGACCTTACCCTAAAGCAAAGTAAAAAATAGCCCCTACCCGGTAGCAGGGGCAGGGCTAACGGCGGCTTCTTTTTTCCTGCAACACGCGTTTTAGCTCGGGAAGCGCCGCCCTGGCGGCCTTTTCTCCCTGGGCAATGCAGTAAGCATTGCGGGAAAAGTCCCAGGGGGTAACCCCGGTGAGAATGGGACGGATCACCACGTCGGCATAATTTTCCAGCTTGACCCGGGTAACCTCGCTGCCGATAATGTCCAGCGACTGGGTGAGTAACTGAACCATATTTTCAATGGGCTTGTAGTGCTCCCCCTCGTACCCCACATCCACTCCCACCACCACATCGGCACCCAGAAGATGGAGCACTTCCACCGGTACATTTTCCCGCAGGCCGCCGTCTACTAACAGCCGGCTGCCGATTTTTTTCGGTTCAAACAGTCCCGGAACTGAACAGCTGGCCCGAACCGCCTGGGCCACCGGTATCCCCCGGATAAAAAAAATATCCTCGGGTGGAGGGCTGTGGGTGACATCTTCACTGACGAAAATAATACGGTGGCCAGTATGAATATCCACCGAAGTAATGGCCAGCAACTTCCCCAGCTGCCGGAAGGTTTTCCGCTCTACCAGGTGTTCCACCCAGCTTTCCAGTTTATAACCGGACATTAACCCCAGGGGAGAAGGAAAGGGTATGGGCAGGTGAAGCAGATCAATGAGGACCTTTACGGCCATGGCTCCCAGGTTAACAAACATGGGACCCAAATCATAAATATCCTGGGGATTTACTTCCAGGGCCAGCTTTTCCATTTCCCGGATGCTCCAACCGCTACAGTAAAGCGCGGCAACAATACTGCCCGCACTGGTTCCCGCTACCAGCTGCGGTTCAATCCCCTCGGCAGCCAACGTCTTCAAAACACCAACATGGGCTATGCCCCGCAAAAAACCGCCACCTAAAGCCAGTCCCAGCTTAACCCCGCCCCCCATGACCATCCCTCCTGGAGGATCAATTATACTATTTCATGGTATGAGGAAAAGCACCCGGTGATTCCTGACGCCTCTTTTTAAAAAAAGGACCGGCTGCCCTTTGCTAAACTTTGGTGCTCCTACCACACGTCTTAATTATAAAAAACCCGGTTCCGCGTAGCAGAACCGGCATCTCAAAACTAAATCACCACTATTACAATGACTGCAATAAGTACAAGCACCAGCAGAAATACCCCACCGACAATCCACCACGGGTTAATTTTTTGGAGTGGAAAAGGGTTCAGCCAGTCTGTAAATATCCCTTCCAGCTTCATTAAACCCGACACCCCTTGTTTTTTTATCATCATATTAAGGCAATGGCTGAATGGTTCCAGATCGCAAGAGGTTTCGGGTAATTTTTGATCCTGAGGAACAACTTACCACTGGCTATATACCTCTATGCACGGGGGTAACCGGTTTTAGCCATGGCCTGGCAATAAGCCTGATGTGTTTCTTCGGCGATATATTGCCAATCGTAAATGGTAATAACCTTGCGCCAGGCACGCCGGCACATTTCAACGGCCAGTTCAGGATAAAAGAGCAACCGGGTTATATAATGGGCCAGCATGTCCGGTCTACCTGGCGGCACCTTGTAACCATCTACCCCATGCTCCACAATTTCACCCAATCCACCGGTGTCGGCAACCACCACCGGAACCCTGGCAGCCATGGCCTCCAGAGCCACGATCCCAAAGGGCTCATAAAGGCTGGGGAAGACCGCTACGCGGGCCATTTCCAAAAGGCGGTTACGCCCCAGATCATCCACAAAACCCATAAACTGCACCTTCGCTGACAGCCCCAGTTCCTCAACACGACCCTTCAGGTACTCCTCGTAGGGACCCCGGCCGGCCACCAGCAGCCGGGCTCCTTTAACCCGCTCCGATATGGATGCCAGTGCCTCCAGGAGCACCTGCACTCCCTTTTCAGGCACCAGACGGCCCAGGAACACGATGTTCGGGTCCCGGTGGTACAGGTCTTTGCAATCCGGTTCTTTCGTCCTCCCATCGGTTAAATTGGCCGGATCTACCCCATTGGGAATTACCTTTACCTTTTCCCTGTCCAGCTCAAAAAGACGGCTTATCTCCTCAGCCATGTAATTGCTGCAACAGATAACCAGGGCAGCCCCCTGGGTGAGCCGGTATTCCTTTTCGTGAATCCGGCGCTGCAGGTCGGTACGGATGCCCCTGTTCCGCCCGTACTCCGTGGCATGGATGGTGGCTACCAGGGGAAACCCGTATTGTTCATGCAGGTGTTCACCGGCCGCCCCCACCATCCAGTCATGGGCATGGACCAGGTGCGGCGTCCCCCAGTCGGCGATGACTTGACCGGCGAGCTCGATCATGCCCCTGTTTAACTGTCCAACCCAGGTCAAAAAATCTTTGGCGTTAAGCTGCTCCGGCAGGAGCCGGTGCACGTGGACTCCCTGTTGGAGGGAGTAAGCTTTCTCCCCGGCCACGGGACAGGTAATGACGTGCACTTCGTCCCCCAGGCGGACCAGGGCCCGGGAAAGATCGTAAACATGCCGGGCCAGGCCACCCACAGTAGCAGGTGGATATTCCCAGGATAGCATTAAAATGCGCAAATGTGACCTGGTCCCCACGCACACGCCGTTGTATCGCCGGTGGCGGCTGTAAATGCGGTAGTCCAGCTGGGGGAAAATGTTATCCCTGTATTCCATTTCCTGGAGCGCCGCCTCGTCAATATACCCATTTTCCAATTGCTCCGCCAGGAGGTTAAACCTGCCGATATGCTCGGTCAATCTTTTCCGGGCGTAGTCCACGGCGGTTTCCATTCTAAGGATAAAGGCCCAGTCACTGCTCTGGGCTAAAAGCAATTCCCGGGCAGCCTGATTTAAGGCCCGTTTCTTCACCCCGGCGGCGTCCGGATGCAAGTCGGCCAGGTCGGCCATGGCGGCCTCGGCCCGGTGGAGGTGGCGGTAAATCCAGTCATTGCTGGGATTCAGCCAGACACGGTTGTAGCCCCCTTCCCCCCAGCTGCTCATGGGCAGATCCACCACCTGCAAATCGGGGTGCAGGGACAGGTACCTGCCGGGAGTAATCATCTGGATAACATCCTGATCGAAGCAAATTTTGCGGCAAAGCAAGTCTATCCATTGAGGACCTTCATACCACCAGTGACCAAACAACTCCGCGTCATAAGGAGCAACTACCAGCGGGGGGCGGTCCATCTTTGCCCCGTGACGAAGCACCTGCTGTTGCCGGTGGAAAAGAAAGTGAGCGGCATGCTCCGCTGCCCGTTCCCGGGCCAGCTCTGGACGGTAAGGTTCTTTATGAGGGCCCGGGCCGGTAATGCGGTAATACTTAAACCCGGTATCCACCCGGATAGTACCCGCCGGCAGATAGGGACGCAAATAGTCCAGATCCAGGTCATAACCAATATCCCGGTAAAACTCCCTGTAGAAAAAGTCGCCGGGATAACCCGTTTGCCTGTCCCAAACCTGACGGGAACTCTCCGGGTCCCGCCCAAAAACGGCCAATCCGTTGGCACAACTGGCCGGAGCAAAAACACCGAAGCGGGGAACGGGATCCGCGTACAGTAACCCGTGGGTCTCAACAAAGAAATAACTAATACCGAATTCTTTAAGCAACTCCTCCACGCCAGGTGTATATCCGCATTCCGGCAACCAGAATCCATCGGGAGGCCCGCCGAAATGCCGCGCAAAAAACTCCACTCCCACACCAATTTGTGCCCTTCTGGCCTCCCTGGTCTGTATTAGCGGTAAATATCCATGGGTGGCGCAGGTGGTAATTAGCTCCACTTTTCCTGGCTTCTGCAAGGTCCGGAAGGCACCAATCAGATCGCATTGGTATTTATTTGTATATGCCCTTTGGACCTCATTTAACTTTTCCAGATACATCAAAGCCAGCGGGTGCAGACTGGCGTCTCCCGCGGTACGCCGGCACTCTGCCTCCCCCAACTGGATCATTGCCTCCAGGTGGTTTAGATAACGTTTTTGAAGCAATGGATCGGCAAGCATAGCTAAAAGGGGCGGAGAAAGGGATATGGTTAGCTGAAAGGACACTCCGTCCCGGACCAACCCTTGCAGCACTTCCAACAAGGGGATATAACACTCGGTTAGGGCCTCAAAAAACCATCGTTCTTCCAGGCACTCGGGCATCTCCGGATGCCTTACAAAGGGTAAATGGGCGTGCAGTACTAATGCCAGGTAGCCTGCGGGCATTGCGATGTTACCCCTTTCCAGTCAATAAGTTAACCCTTATGCGGTAAATCCACCGAACTGTATCCTTCCCAAAAAGCAGTGCTTTCCCCTTGATTTTCTACGGTGTCCTCGTCCGCATCGCCCCGAATAACGGTCTTCACTTTCAAAAACCGCGCCATCCCCTCCACTGTCCGGGTACGGGGCGTAACTACCTGATTGGAACGAAGCAGGGGATAAAATTCCCCTTCCGGCCCGTAATAACCAAGTTCGGCCTGGTAAGTATGCTCAGGGAGCACATCGCGAAAATACCAGTCGTTAGTAAAGGGGGGGAGAGACACTTCCTTTAAGACGGTACCCACCTGGTTTGACCCGGTAGTATAAAGCCGTAAAAATAAAGGACGCCCTTCCCCCAGGAACTCCCATTGTCCCCGGGACAGTTCCCAGTAACTGAAAATGACGGTGGGTTCCTGTACCATCAGAACCAGCCTGTTTTCATTGTAGTGCCGCGGCAGTTCCATGCTAAAACACCCCCCTCGTTTATATCTGGGAAAAGTCCGGTATCACTATCATACTCCACCAGCATGTACCAATACAACCATCTCAAGTCAACTTTAATATAAAATTTACAAGCGCTCATTCGATTCGTGATTTTTGTCACATGCGTAGGCAAAGAACAGTTTCTTACCGGAGACTTTCTGTACCCTGCAACAACCCCTCGTTAATATTGGAAATATGTTCGTTATATACATCATAGTACATAATCCAGATCTGGCGCAACCACCAGGAATTAACTTTAAGTAACCGTTGCTAAAGACCACGCCGGGTTGTGAAGTTTTTTACTTTTTCCATAAACAAAAAAGGTCGGTATGCGGACCGTCACCCCTCCTTACCGGCACATTCCTTGCAGTATCCGAAAAACTTTAACTCATGGTCTGTAATCGTAAAACCATAGGCTTCTGTAACCCGCTTTTCCAGATCCTCCAACAGATCTTCATTGACCTCTATGATTTTTCCGCAACGGGTACAGATGAGATGATGGTGATGGTGTCCCTCTCCCCGTTCACCACCAAACTCATAGCGTTTGCGGCCGTCCCCGAAATCAATGCTGTGGATAATATCAAAAGCTAAAAAGAGTTCTAAAGTGCGGTAAACAGTAGCCAGCCCCACATCGGGAGCCTTTTGCTTGACCAGGTTGTAAATCTCCTCTGCACTCAGGTGTTTGTCTTTGTTCTCCAAAAGCACGCGCAGGATATGCTCCCGGCGCGGCGTCAGTTTAGAGTCGCCGGCCCGGAGTTTTTCCTCCACCTCGTTAATGACTCTCTGCATCCGGAGCTCACCCCGCCATTCAGCCCTTTGTGTAAGTATAATGAACATACAGAAAAAAGTCAATGGCGGTTTCCAAAGTTAGCTATCGTAAATAGGGCGGGTAACGTAGCCGCCGCCAGCGCCGGCGGCGCACCATCATGGCCTTTAAGCGCAAAGCCACAAGAAATACAACTGCCCCCAGGAACCAGGTAGACCACCGCCTGGTCACACTGGTACCTACGGCCCGGGCCGACACCAGGTCCACCCGCCCCAGCTCTTTACCCCCGGCCCGGGTAAAAACCAGCTCCCCCACCTTTTGCCCGGTAGCCAGGGGTGCCCGTAAATCCTGGTACACAACGATTTTCTGCTCAAAGGATGGCTTTTCGCCAGCGGGAAAATTAAAATAAAAACTGTTCCCGGTAATTGCCTCAACTTCCTCAGCTCCACCGGGCACCGAAAAGGAGGATATTTTCTCCCCCTTTTCCACCAGCTGAACCGGCTTAAAGGCGGAAAAGCCATAGTCCAGCAGGGTCCGGGCATCACTGTAAATAGCCGCCCCCTGACTGTTCAGGATCACGGCAATTAATTCCCGGTCATCCCGTCGGGCGGCGGCCACCAGACATTGCCCCGCCTCAACGGTATAACCGGTCTTAACCCCGATGGCCCCCTCGTAACGGGAAAGAAGCCGGTTGTGGTTCCAGAGGTGTTCCTGGGGGGGGCCTTTACTCCTATCCGCATCCGGCCGCCGGATCTGCTTCAAACGAGTGGACACAATGGTCCTGAAGGTAGGATTTTGCATGGCATACCGGGCAATCAGGGCCAGGTCGTGGGCAGTGGTATAATGCTGGGGGTCGGGCAGACCGCTGGGATTCTGAAAACTACTTGCCCGGGCTCCGATTGAGCGTGCCTTTTCATTCATTAAAGCAGTAAAGGCAGGGACCGAGCCGGCCACATGTTCGGCAATAGCCACAGCCGCATCATTGGCCGAAGCCAGTAACAGGGCATACAGGAGATCCTCCATGGTGAGCCTCTCGCCTTCCTGCAAACCGATAGCAGATCCCTCCACCCGGGTGGCTTCCCGGGAAACCGTAACCACTTCATCCAGACGGGAATGTTCCAGGGCAATAATGGCCGTGAGAATTTTAGTAGTACTGGCCGGATACATGGGCGAACTGGCATTTTTCTGGTATAGAACCTGCCCGTTCCGCGCATCCATCAGCAAAGCCGCTTCGCCTAATGTTTGCGGTTGTAACGCCGCTTGGGCAGCTTGGGAAAATAAAAGCAAAAGGCAACAAAAAAGGGTTGTCCACAGGCGCCGCATGGTTTACCCCCGCACGATGTTTCCGAACAACTTTTGAATAAAATAAAGGTTGGTACAAGAAATAACAAGAGCGACTATATTATATTGAAATTTTAGGGTGATTTCAACAGAAAAGTACAATCTAAGTTTTGCCCAAAAGGACATACTAAAAATACATATTAAGAAAGGGAGGGAGCAAAGGGAAAAAGATGGACATTCGAGGAATGGAATTTGCCGACCTGAACGATATCCAGCTAAGCCAGCTACAGGAAGTAGAGAAAAAATTAAATGCCGGACGGCAGGGAAAGGAAATAATTCTTTTGGCCTTCACCCGTGAATCCTAACCATATAAACTATTTTAAGTAGGGTGGGAAATTTTTCCCGCCCTAACTTTTTGCCCCCGCACGTCTCCCCTTGCACACCCTTCCAAATCTACCGTTTTTACGGTATAATGAAGGAAAATCTCGACTCAGGGGGCTACATGGCCGTTGCTGTCGGCAAACCTTACCCGCCAGGAATGGACAATGCTGGTCATCCTCTTTATTACGGAATTTGCCAGGGGGGCCTTTTTCCTTTCTTTCCTTCCCATATATGCCGTTAAGCACCTGGGCCTATCCATAACTGCGGCCGGTTTTGCGGTTTCTGCCCATTATTTTACCGAAACTGCCTCCAAAACTGCCGCCGGCTGGTATTTCGACCGTACGGGCAGGCCGGTGTTGCTGATCGGTTTAATTACCGGCCTGGCGTCCCTGATGGCCATGAAACTGTGGCCTTTGCCCGTTATTCTAGTGGGTGCCTCAGCCCTTTTTGGCCTGGGCATGTCCCCTGTCTGGCTGGGAGTAATGAGTGAGGTGGCCCCGGTTGAGATGCCCGCCCGGGCCAACCGCATTGGTCTGGTTTTTGCCGCCTGGCTGACCGGGGCCGGCGCCGGGCTGGTAGCCGTAAATTTCATTTTACACAGGGGGTTTGAGCCGGCCTTTTCCCTGATCATCATCCTGTGGCTGGTTTCCGTAGTTCTTACCCTGTTTATTTTGCCTTCCAGGGGTCGCCGCGAAAAGCAAACCAGGCAGGGTATTTTTCATTCCCTTGCCCGCCTGGCAACCAATCCGGCAGTAACGCGTATCTTAATCCCGGGAATGTTTTTGCAAACCTTTTGCGCAGGCCTTTTATTACCTGTACTGCCCCTTTTTGCGCAAAACCAGTTGGGCTTAAGTTACAACCAGTATGGTCTTTTGCTTCTGACAGGTGGAGGAGCAGCCGTGCTTGGCCTTCTCCCGATGGGGGTGGTAGTGGGCCGCCTGACCCTGAACAGTCTTTTAGCCGCCGGGTTTGGGTTAAGCGCCCTTTGCCTGGGTTTATTTACCGCCAGCCACGGCCCCCATAGTGCCTTTCCCCTGGCTATCTTGCTGGGCCTTTCCTATGCCGTAATCCTGCCGGCCTGGAACACCTTACTGGCCAGGGTTATCCCCCCGGAGCGACAGGCTACGGGGTGGGGTGTTTTTGCTACCGTTGAGGGTTTAGGAGCAGCCATTGGTCCGGCTCTGGGCAGCCTGGTGGCCCGGTATGCAGGCATCACGGCCCCTATCATGCTGGCGACGCTGGTCCTGCTAACCATAGCCCTCTTTTATACCTTTTACCCCCTGGAAAAATTCCTTGTTAAATAATCCCTGTTAAATAACAAGCATTTTCTTTCTAAATACTATCATAAGCTGGAGAGAAGAGCATGACGCAAGCCCTGTTCAAAATACTCACCTTTTTGCTGGGGCTATACGCCCTCTTACCCACTGCCCTGGCGCGCCTTTGCCATATCGGAGTCATCTGGCAGGGACCCCGGGGCGGCAGGCGGGTAGCCATTACCTTTGATGACGGCCCCGATCCGGTCTATACACCCCAGGTTTTAGACGTCTTAAAGCAGTTTAAGGTACGGGCATGTTTTTTTGTACTCGGTCACAAGGCCAAAGCCCACCCGGACTTGATCACCAGAATGATTGCAGAAGGACACGAAGTGGCCAGCCACGGCTTTCGCCATCATTTTCCCTGGTTTTTAGGACCCCGGGCCATGATCAGGGAGGTAAGGGAAGCCAACCGGGTAATCGCGGAAATCACCGGCCAGCCGCCACGCCTGTACCGGCCGCCCTGGGGTTTATTTAACCTTTTCTCACTGCTCCACGGTTACCTCTTTGGCCAGCGGGTGGTATTATGGTCTTTTATGAGCTGGGACTGGGGACGCCGGTGCACCCCCGAATCCATAACCCGCCAGGTTCTTTCCCGGGTGCGGGACGGCTCGATCCTGGTTTTCCACGACAGCGATGACACTCCGGGAGCAACCCCGGGGGCACCCGCAAAAATGCTGGCGGCTCTCCCCTTAATTATCGAAGGGCTGCAACAGCGAGGTCTATCCATCGCACCGCTAGCCGAACTGTATTTGCCCCAGGAAAATTTTTGGAGCCGCCTGGGGCAAAGGATGGACTCCTTTCTCATACGTTTATTCGGTATAAAGGAGATCTACCTTGACGGTCGCCCTACCCTCTTTCGCCTCCGGACGCGGCGTTATCGCGGCAGGCCCCTGGCTCTGTCCGATGGGACACTTTTACGGCCCCGGGATCCCATTGCCGAAATTCACCTGAACAATGAAATGCTCAAAGAAATCACCCGGACCGGGAAAAGCCCGGAACGGATTGCCCTGCTTACTTTAAAAGAAGTAAAGCGTTCCCTTCCCGCCCTTGCCCGGTGGGTCCAAAGTACACCCCAGGGAAAAAATATCCGGGCGGTGGTTGGATTAACGATGCTTTACCGGGGAACAGAACGCCTGGGTTTTACCGTCAGCGAGCCTCCGGCCATCATTAAAGGCCTGGCCAGCTGGTATCAGGGCTGGCTCCTGAGCCTCTATCACTCCGAGGGACGGTTACGCCTGCACCGGCATAAGGAAAAGCTTTCTCCGAAAATCGTGGCTATGGGGAGAGAAGAACTGCTCCGCCGTTATTTACGGGTAACAGAAAATGACCCCGGTCAGTGGCAACATCTAACGGGGTAATATGGTGGCCGTGCCCGCAAAACCACCCCAGAGCGAGTCCAGCTATCTTCTTTTTTAAAGGTTCCTAATTTAAAGCTCCTAACACGAAATAAAAGATATAACCGCGGCAGGAATTTGTTTGCTCAAAAGAGAATTTTTTAAATAATAAACTGGCAGGCTCAATACGCTTTTCGTCCTTCATTATTGCCCCGGGCTGCACAAGGAGGTAAACATAATGAACCTGGCCTTGAGGCTGGCCGAAGTCGGCCGGCTTTCCCCCGATCACGAAGCCCTGGTTTTTCACGACCAACGCATACCCTACGCCACCCTCAACTACTGGATTAACCGTTTAGCCAACGGCCTAAAAAAGTTAGGGCTGGCACCGGATGAACGGGTGCTCATTGCGCTGGAAAATTGCCCCGAATTCGTGGTTTCCTTTTACGCAGTTATGCGTGCGGGGGGCATTGCCGTTCCCATTGATCCCCTTTATACCATTCATGAAGTAGCAGTTATTGCCCGCGACGCCTCCCCTGCCCTTGTCATTTGTAACTCTGCAAATATTTCCTTGTTTACCGAACTCGCCAGGGAACTCCCTATTCCCCGGGGCTTCATTGTTACAAACGTTACAAAAACTGTTCCAAATGCATATTGCTACGAGGAATTGCTGGTATCGTCTCCCGCCGACGACCCTGCCCGGCCCAGGGAAAGGGACGACGTTGCGGAAATACTTTACACCCCCGGCAATACCGGTAAGCCCAAGGGAGTGATGTTAACCCACAGCAATCTTTACAGCAATGCGTCCACCTTTGCCCGCTTCTGTGGGCTCACTCCCCAGGACCGGACCTTGCTGGTAGCGCCGGCCCACCACTCGGCGGCCCAAACTTGTGTATTGCATGCTTCCCTGGTCGCCGGAGCCACGATGGTTATCCAGGAAAAATGGCCTGGTGCCCGCGCGGTCTTACAAACCATCCAGGATGAAAAGATCACCTTTTTCTTTGGCCCGCCCACCATGTATGTGTTGCTGCTGGAAGACCCGCAGGCCGAAAATTTTGATCTCAGCTCCTGGAAAATCGCCTTTTGCGGTGGCGCTCACCTGCCCGTCCAGGTTTTCCACGCCTTTGAGAAAAAGTTTGGCCTGCAGATTACGGAGGGTTACGGCCTTACCGAAACTTCCCCGGTGGTGTGCTGCAATCCCGTCTCTGGGGTCAAAAAACCGGGTTCCGTCGGCCCCCCCATCCCGGGCGTGGAGGTAAAAATTGTAGATTATGAGGATCAACCCCTACCTGACGGTCAGGTGGGAGAAATCGTGGTCCAAGGACCAAACGTAATGAAGGGGTACTTTAACCAGGAAGAAGAAACCCAAAAGGTACTCCGCAACGGCTGGCTGCATACGGGGGACCTGGGTTATATGGATGAAAACGGCTATGTATTCATCGTTGGCCGCAAAAAGAACGTCATCATCCGTGGAGGATTAAACATCGATCCCCGGGAGGTCGAAGAGGTTCTCTACCTGCATCCCCAGGTTTTCGATGCCGTGGTGGTAGGTATCCCCGATCCGGTGATGGGGGAAGAAGTGACGGCCCTGGTCATGCCCCGGAGCCACGAAAGGCTCGACCCCGCGGAATTGCAGGCCTTCTGTGCCCAAAGGCTGGCCCCTTACAAGGTGCCCCGTAAAATACAGTTTATCGAAAGCCTGCCCAAAACAACTTCCGGAAAGCTGTTGAAAAAAGAATTAAAACTGATATTAGAACATATGTGTGAAAATACCCCTTCCTGAGAAGGGGTATTTGTTTCAGCGTAACTGGGGAGGTTTTTCCGCCAGAATTAAGGGTACGTAACGGGTGCGCCCGTTACGGTAGATCTGCAACACCACGCGCTGACCCACCTTGCTCTTCTGGATGATACTCACCACATCATCGGGGTTTCCAACCTTCTGGTTATCCACCTGTAAGATCACATCCCCCTGCACCAATCCCGCATTATCTGCCGGGCTGCCCGGGATAACACCTACCACCAGCGCCCCTGCTGCCGCTGGCAGTTCCAGATAAGCAGCAATTTCTTCAGTTACGGGCTGCATCTGCACGCCTAACCAGGGACGCCCCTTTCCATTACCCTGGAGGAGCTGATTTAAAACCTCCTTGACTGTGCTGGTGGGAATGGCAAAGCCAATACCCTGAGCCTGAGCCACGGCAGTATTGATGCCCACCACTTCACCATTGAGATTCAAGAGCGGGCCGCCGCTGTTGCCCGGGTTAATGGAGGCATCGGTTTGCAAAAGGTTTTTGTAGCGCCGGTTTTCCACCGTAACCGGCCGGCCTTTGGCACTGATCACCCCTACCGTTACTGTGTGATCCAACCCGAAGGGATTGCCAATGGCGATCACCCAGTCTCCCACACGGATTTTATTGGAATCCCCCATCTTCAAAGTGGGCAGGGACTTGCCGGCATCAACTTTTAACACGGCCAGGTCCAGGTCGTAGTCGGCACCGACTACCCTGGCCGGCAGGGGCTGGTCGAATCCCTGGATGGTTACGGTTATCTTTTGGGCTCCGTCGATTACGTGCTCGTTGGTAAGAATGTAGCCGTCCTGGGACATAATAAAGCCGGAACCAATGCCCCGTTCCTCCCGGGGCTGGGTCTGAAAACCAAACGGCCCACCAAAGAACTGGCGGAAGAAGGGATCGTTAAAGAAAGGATCCACCCGCCCGCTATTCCGGATCTTCACCGTATCGATTTTCACCACGGCCGGCCCGGCCTTGGAAACAATATCAGCCACCGTACCGGGGCCGACACCGGGCATAGCGTTGGCCACGTTATTAACCTGGGGTATCCCGTCTTTTTGCGGCTTGAGATCGTTAACCAGCAAACAACCACCGGCAAACATTACACCGGCCACAAAGGCCGCCAGCGCAACAAAGGCCAGGGTCCGCTTCCAGTTTTGCACGCATTTTCACACTCCTTTCGCTTCACAAAATATAATAATTCATTCTGAGGCAATAAACAACAGGAATTATGGGTGGAAAGCCAGTATTTTATGTTAATTCCTTCAAGGAAATGGCGATAAGTTGTCCTGTTCATAGCTTCCCCCCAAAAAAACTCCGGTCCGACCGGAGTTTTTGGATTAATGGCTACAATAGTGTCCCCGTTTATTGGTGATGGCAATTTTCACATCCCTCCACCTTCCTGTTGTACCCCTTTTCAACTACCTCCACAAGTGGTTCTATATTACGAAGGGATGTTTCCTCATAATCCTCAATGCGCCCGGCATCGGCCAGTTTCGCTAACTCCGGGTCCACGGGCAAAACGGCCAGTAAGGGCAACCCTTTTTTACTCGCCGCCTCTTTCACACTACCGTGACCAAACGGTTGAATTTTTTCACCACAATGGGGGCAAGTAATGTAGCTCATATTCTCCACCAACCCCAGGATGGGAATACATGCCTGACGGGCCATTTTAATGGTTTTGCCCACCACCATCATGGCCAGGTCCTGGGGGGAAGAGACTACCACCAGTCCATTCAGGGGCAGGGATTGCATTACTGTCAGGGGGACGTCCCCGGTACCCGGAGGCATGTCCACTATTAAGTAATCCAGCTTGCCCCAGGCCACATCGGTCCAAAATTGTTTTACGGCACTGGAAAGGATAGGGCCGCGCCAGATTACAGGATCGTCCTCTTGAGGCAGGAAAAGGTTCAATGACATAACCTGAATACCCAGCGACGTTTTCACCGGTAAAATATAGTTGTTGAACTGTTCGGGACGGTCAACCAACCCGAAAAGCTTGGGAATACTGGGACCGGTAATGTCCGCGTCCAGTATACCTACCTTATAACCCCGGCGGGCCAGGGCAATGGCCAACAGGGCACTGACCGATGATTTGCCCACTCCCCCTTTTCCGCTCATTACGGCAACAACCTGTTTAATATCACTGGCATCGTTTTGGGGCAAGACGGGAGAACCGGTACATTGTTCTGTGTTACAACGCCCAGTATCCTTGTCATTACAAGTTGTGCATTTTGTTTCGCTCATTTCCACAACCCCTCGCCTCGTTTCTATTTTTTCTTACATAAGTTTAGCATATTTTTCCCTGAGAGGCCAGGGTTCCGGGCATAAGCAACATATTGTTTTCTCTTAATTTTCAAAGCGGTCCAGCAGGCGGTTCAAAACCGTTGCCAGCTCACCCCAGGTAACAGCTGCATTGGGAGCATGGTCACCGGTAATAAGGCCGTGTTCCTTCAAACGTTTAATTTCCTCATTGGGATCCCAACCGGTGCGTTTCTTCAAACCTAAAGTCCGTGCAAGACCCCCTGTGATGGCAAATGCCAGGTCCCGCAGAAATACCGGATCGGCAAGACAGGCGGCATCTTGAGGGTTATCTATAAAAAGATTTTCCAGAAGTACAGCCGGCATCGTTGTCTTCCTCAGGACGGCAAAATTGGCCCTCTTCAAACCCCGGTCGGGGAAGCCCCTCTCAAGGTAAAATTTGGAAACTTCCCGGTGCAGCGTAGCAGCCATTGACTGGCTTTTCTGGGATGCGTCGGGATGAATGTAACTTTCAAAACCGCTTCCTCCGCCTGAGTTAATATGCAGGGAACAAAAGAAATCAGCCTTGTGGTGGTTGGCCAGGTTTGCCCGGTCGGCCAGGGAAACATAAACATCACTGGTGCGGGTGGGAATAACATTAACCTGGTAATCCTCTAAAAAAGACAGGACCTGCCGGCCCAGGGCTAAAACCACGTCTTTTTCTTGCAGACCAAAACCAACCGCCCCGGGATCCCGACCACCATGCCCGAGATCCAAAACGATCACCATTAGGATTCACCCGGCTCAACTGGGAGCGGGAAGACACCTCCCTTTTTGCAATCCTGGCGCAAAGGTTATCCAGTTGGTCACCCTCGAGCTCCAGGGGAACTTCCCTGTCCCTCAAAAAGGTTTTGTGATGGCTTAATTCAATCTATTCACCAGTAAAACTAAAAGATAATCATATAAACGCCTTCTTTTAAAGAACATCCTCGAACATATGTTTCCAAGGGCTATTTTAAACCAGGTGTACACCCCGATCAAGGAAAATTTGGAGGTTATTATGATTGCAGTAAGGTATTTTAAGCTGTTTTCCTGGTGGAGATGGTAATTTTATGCAAATTATCTCCACTTTTCTTGATTTTACGTGAGATCATAATAAGTTGCTGTTAAAAACCATTTCTGCCCATGATAAGAAATGCCATTCCCACTGGATCCTGTTAATATGTGCCATTTAACTGGGGGTTTTGCAAATATATCTTCAAGTACTATATCTTTAGGCATTAAAAAAGGCTAGTGGGCATCGTCAAAATGATGCCCACTAAACCATAATAAGCCTTTACTTTTTTGGTGCCGGAGACCGGACTTGAACCGGTACGGGTGCAAAACACCCCCGGGATTTTAAGTCCCGTGCGTCTGCCTGTTCCGCCACTCCGGCAAGTACCAGCAAGCATATCTTAGCACAGCGGATGTAATCTTGTCAATGGCATCGTTTTTTGCGTTGTTGCTGGACCGGAGTATCGTTTACAGAGGTTTTCTCAATTGAAGGTTATAGAGAGGATGGGCATCGCGGGAAGTTGCCACTGCCCAATATTACCACTTTTCCCCTTGCCTGCAGGATTTAATTATAATATAATGAGTTATAGGGTAATAAAAATGTCAAATGGGGAACAGAAGATTATTTATGCATCGAAATTTAGTCTAGCAGGTATACTCGTGAAGGAGGGATCATACCCATGTAATAATTCCTTCCGTTAAAACGCGGGAGGTTGTTTTAAAAGGATTTTTACCTTCTACTTGCCGACTGCGCGGAGCTGTTCATATGTACCCTGCGATAGCCGGTTTATTTTTGAAAGGAGGTTTGCGTAATGAACAACTTCAGGGCCTGGTTATTAATGGGTCTGCTAACCGTTTTGCTGGTCTTAATTGGTAATGCGGTAGCCGGTAGTTCGGGGGCTTTCCTGTTCTTTCTTATCGCCCTGGGCATGAACTTTTTCGGTTACTATTTCAGCGATAAAATCGCCATCGCCATGACGGGGTCACAGCCCTTGGCCGAATATGAAGCGCCGGAGCTGTACGCCATGATCCGCAATCTGGCACAACGGGCGGGTATCCCCATGCCCCGGGTGTACCGTACTCCGTCGCCTCAGCCCAACGCCTTTGCCACCGGGCGAAACCCGGCCAATGCAGCGGTGGCGGTAACCGACGGTTTGATGCAACTTCTTAACCGTTCGGAAGTGGAGGGCGTTCTGGCCCACGAAATAGCCCACATCAAAAACCGGGACGTGCTGGTAGGCACCATTGCCGCAGCCCTGGCCGGGGCGATTACCATGATTGCCAATGCCCTGCAGTGGGGGCTAATCTTTGGCGGCGGCCGGAATGATGAGGAGGGAGGCAATCCCTTGAGCCTGGTAGGTACCCTGCTCATGATCATCCTGGCCCCCCTGGCGGCCACTCTCATCCAGCTGGCCATTTCCCGCACCCGGGAGTTTGAAGCAGACGCCACCGGGGCCCGTCTGGCAGGTTCTCCCCACGGCCTGGCCAACGCGTTGCTCAAGCTGGAACGGGCCGCCCAGCATATACCCATGCAGGTAAACCCGGCTACCTCTCACCTATTTATTGTTAACCCGCTGACGGCCGAATCTTTTGCCCGTCTCTTCAGCACTCACCCACCCATCGCGGAAAGAGTGCGGCGGTTGCAACAAATGCAATAGCCCCGATACCTTCCGGGCCTCTGTCCGCCGGGCAGAGGCCCTTTTTCTATGAAAAAAATTGTCAACGGACAGTGAAAATGTCACCTGAAAAATGCTTTATCTGGACTGAGAAAATGTCACCCATATTGATCATTCA
>NZ_RBWE01000001.1:2192510-2266268 GCF_003627965.1 Desulfofundulus salinus
CTCAAGAAAATGTCTCCTCTCTCCATGGTGACATTTTCTCAGACCGCTTACAGGGTGACAATATCACAGTCCGACGACATTTTCTATGAAAAAAATTTTACCAACCATGCGGGATATGATATACTGGTGGGTGGGCCGTTGGACTGGCCACCGGAACGAAGGAGGTTGTCCGCATATGGAAATAACTCATCCACAAAAGACTATTGTGGTGAGTATTCAGGGATGGGAACTGGAAGTATTGGAAGGACCGCGTAAGGTAAATGTAGATTTAATGGGAGAAATGTTGGAATTCAAAGGGATCTGGCTAACCGAACCGGAACGGGGCGTGGTAACCGTGCTCTGCTACCCGGAAAAGGTTTTTTACCTGGAAATAACTGAGGAGGAACTGCCGGTAAAAAGACCCGGTCGAAGAAATAAAGTTACCTTCTTACGGCCCATTGAACAGATGCAGCCGGAAAAAGATAATTGAGCACCCGCACGGCCTCTTGCCGTGGAGTGCCCATCATTACCAGCCTCACCCAGCCGCCGTAAAACTAACGGCGGTGTCGCTCTTTATGGGTCTTGCCGTGGCGAGATTTGCCCTCACCTGAGGAGGCTACCTTTAACACGGCAAAACTGGCCTGGCTCTCCATCAATACAGGTTCTATTTCCAGTGCCTCCTTGGGGCGCATAACCGTCTCCAGTTTTTTGAGTGTTTCCGGGGAGATTGGAGCCGACTTATCGTTCTCACTGCTAGCCTTCCCGTCTGTGTGCCCCCGGTTGTTTTGTCCCGACCTGCCAGATGAAGATTCTTCCCTGGCTTCAGCCAGCTCCAGGGCGCAGGCCACCTCCTCCAGGACCTTCTCCTGCTTCTGCCCTACTTCCCGCATCTTTTCGCTGCCCTGCTTGTCCTCCCCACAGCCGGCGGAAAACTTATCATGCATTTGTTCCACCGGAAGCCCGGCTTCGCTATTGATCTCCCTGTTTTCACCCCATAAGAGCTCGTAGCGCAACTGGCGGCAATCGGCAAGAATCCTTTCCATGTCAGCCTCAAGTGCCCCGATAACACCGGCTAGTCTGGTGAGAAAGCCTTCCCGGAACCCTACCTGGCCTTTGGCGCTTTCCATTATACCGGGCAAATCAACCAGTTCTTCTTCTACTCTATTGGCTAAATCCTGCAGGTGCAGCAGGGCCTCTGTAATCAAGTATCCCAGTTCCCCTGCCAACTCCTCCTGCTCCCTGCGCAAATCAAGATACCGCATAATTTCTTCAATTGATAGATCGGCAACCAGGCTTTTCTCCAGCACGCTTAATTCTTCAACCAGCTCGCAATAGCGTTGTAACATTTCATCAACCTCCAGGCATAATTTTCCGCTATTCTTATTCTACCATAAATAACCTTTTCCTTCATTAAATGGATAATTCTAGCTAAATTTTTTCGCACCTGGAACGGTCTTACGTTTAAAAAAATTGGTACTGGTTAAAATAACACTGAATGCAACATTTCCAAGCATGTGGGAGGTGAAATCAGGTGAACAGATACGGCTGGCTTGGAATCGTCTTTGGTATCTGGTTGATCATTGCTCCCTTTGTACTGGGCTATTCCAACGTAGTCAATGCCATGTGGAATGATATCATTTTAGGCATTCTTGTTGCTGTCGTTTCCTACCTGACCAATGCTGAACTCAGGGGAGCAAGGGTTGGTGGTGGAGGAGAAAACAAATAACCCCTTTCACGCTCACGCCCGCCCGGAACAACATTCCGGACGGGCGTGTTTTTTACTTTCGGTTGAAGGCCTGGCGCCATGTCACTGCCCAATGTTGAGCTTCTTGACCGGGGTTGGCGGGTATGGCATACTGGATCTAAGGAAGGGAGGCAATGGCCGTGCCGGGCTTTAACCCTTTTACATCACCCCGGGCCGAGGAAATCGAGCAAAAAATAAAAAAGCTGAAGGAAACCTCTCCGGGCCTGTCCGCCCAGGAACTGGCCATGAAAATCATTCAGGAGAGGGCCTGGCAATGTGCGCTGGTAGGATTACTCACTGCCTTGCCGGCGGTAGTGCCCGGGCTGGGAACATTGCTGGCCCTTCTGGGAGGGGTGACCCTTGACGTAACCCTGCTTACCTACCTGCTGGGCCGCATGGTTCTCGAAGTAGCCGCCATTTACAATAAAGACCTTACCGGTTACCGTTACCGGCGGGAGGCTTTTTGGGCCTTCGTTTTTGCCGCAGGGATAGGAAGCGTGGGAAACAGCCTTTCCCGGGTGGCCGTCACCCAACTTTCCAAAGACGCCTTCACTGCCCTGATGGAACGCACGCTTCTCTCCTTAGGGGTACGGACAACCGCACGTTCGACCCTGGTGCGTATCATTCCGCTCTTAGGGTTGTTGCTGGCCGGCGGGGTGAATTATTTCATGGCCATGGCCATGGGCAGGCGGGCCATACAGTATTATGAAAAACGGCAGGAATGGCCGGGCAGAACCATAAACGTTTAACTGAAAAAGGCATAGCAAAAGGACCCTTTCCCGGGGTCCTTTTCTTACCAACCGTTTTGGATAGTTAACCGCTGACTCCCACCTGGGATATTTCACCTTTGGACCGTTGCATTTCCAGGGCTCTTTCCCTTAAACGGAGGAAGTAGAGGGCGAAGGGCCGGTAGGCCAGGTGAGACCACTTGGTAAAGGGGACCTCCAGACCCAGAAGAGGTACCGTGAAAGCCAGGTGAAGGGCAAAGGTATGATAGGTCGGCAAAGGCATGCCCAGTTCCATGAAAATACGCATGAGTAACCCCGTGAAAACTGTAAACCAGAGCAGGATCAGGAACATCCAGTCAGTGGAATGGGAATACTGGTGAATTGGCTCTTTCTTGCTTAAGCGCCCAATAATGGCCTCAGTAGTGGCGTACAGCATGGCAATAGAGGCGTAACTCCAGAGCAGCTTACCCGGGTGCCACCACATGGGCGGTTCGTTGGTCAAAGACCACCTGGTAACAACATCGATGTTCACCAACATGAAAGCCACAAAGTAACCGCTCATGATGAGGAAGTGCCTCAACCAACGCGACTTATTGGTGCAGAGACGCATCCTCGCCTGTGTAGCAAAATGCACAATAAGGGTACCCAGCTCTTGGATGTATACGGATAACGGGATGCCGGCCGCATAGGGACCCATGACGAGCCTGTACATACGGTAAACATTGGAAAGCAGTAAAAAGGCCAAGACCGCACCAAAAACGTAGCCTACAGGGTGAACAATGTGTGCGGGGGCAAATGTCTCCAGCTCCACCCTCTCGGTAACCATTTCGCCGCTGAAACTGTAGACAACGGCCAGGGTGGCAAAGAAGAGAAGACCTACCGAAAGCACTTTCCATGCCATAGACGTGTAAAGCTTCCGTGAAAGACCAGTCCAGTCGTAAACGGACGTCAGGTACCGCCGCAGCGCCATCATCAGTTCGCCCGGATCGGCCTTCCTCGGACAGTTTTTCTGGCAATCCCCACAGTAATAACAAAGCCACGGCTCTACGGAATGCTTGATCTTATCCTCCAGGCCCAACTGCACGTACCGCATAAACTTGCGCGGAAACTGCTGCTCATCCGTTGCCAGGGAACAAACGGCCGTACAAGTTCCGCAACTAAAACACTGGGAGACAGTTTTAGCCCCAAACTTCTGGAGTTTCTTAGCAAAATGAGGGTTCACCTTTATCAATTAGCTCTCCCTCCCCATCGACGCGCTCAGGAGCTCCGAAATTTCCATCACCTTGATTGTTTCCTGTTTATCCAGAGCCAGGCAATCTGCTTCGAGCATGATCACACAGTAAGGACAGGCCGTAGCCAGAATATCCGCTCCCCGCTCCTCGGCATCCAAAACCCTTAATTCTCCAAAACGTTCTCCCCTGGGTACCTCAGCCCATAACCGGCCGCCGCCACCGGCACAGCAAAGGCTTCTTTCCTTTGCCCGGCTCAACTCGATAAGTTCTGCACCGGGAATGGCCTTGAGCAAAGTGCGCGGTGCTTCGAAGATTTCGTTGTGCCGCCCCAGGTAACAGGGATCATGGTAGGCCACTTTTTTATCCAGCGGGGCGGTAAGGGAAAGCTTACCCTCCTGCACCAAACCCGCCAGCACCTGGGTGTAGTGTACCACTTCGAACTCCCCGCCTAATTCGGGGTATTCATTCTTAAAGGTATACAGGCAGTGAGGGGAAGTGGTGATGATCTTTTTAACTCCCTTTTCTTTAAAAAGTTTAATATTGGACTCGGCTAGTTTTTGGAATAACTCCTCATCACCGATCTTGCGGACCGTTTCGCCGCAGCAACTCTCCTCCACGCCAATGACACCAAAATTCACTCCCCCTTTCTTCAAAAGATCCGCCACGCTCCGGGCGATCTTTTGACTGCGGGGATCGTAACAGGAAGTGCAGCAGACAAACAACAGATATTCGGTATCCGGCGTAAAAGCAGGCACTTCCACCCCTTGCTGCCAGTCCATACGCTTTTCCCGCGACCCGGACCAGGGGTTGCCGTTGGCATGCAGGCTTCCTACCACGGACCTCACGGGAGTCGGCACGAACCCGGCCTCGACGGTGGTACTCCGCATAGAACGTACATTTTCAATTATCTTTACCTGCCTGGGACAGTTCCGCTGACAGGTACCGCAGGTGGTGCAGGCAAAAAGTACATCCTCGGCATCGAAGCCTTCCAGGCCGAGCTGTGCCAAGCGTTGCATTTTCCGGATATAAAAAACTTCACTGGTATGACCAGAAACCAGGCGCCACGGGCACAGGGCAGAACAGAGCCCACAATTCATGCAATGATCCAGGGTTTGCGCTCCGGCTGCTACCAGATATTCCTTCATCTCTAAAGATATCTCTTTTGGTTCCATAATCTTTAAACCCCTTTGGCAATGGTTTTATTCGAAAAGGCTTGCTCAAGGCTAAACACCGGGGGCGGTACTTTGCGGCACCCGCTGCCTTGCACCTGCCGGCAGCAGATACAGCGCGGTTGCCCGCCGGTACCTGTTCACCGGAGGGCAACCGGCGAGAGGGTTTTTTTGCCCCCTCTCTGTACTCCTTTGAAGAAGTAGACCCACCTTACATTAGATACCAAATTGATGAGCCAAAACAGGAACCTGGAGAAGAGCCTTTTCTGTGAACCACCCCTCCCTTACGGAAGGAGCTTCCCGCTTCATCGAGGGCCATGGCCCGGCTCCACAGGCGTAACTTCGGGCAATCCCTGCCCTGGCCGCCTTTCATCCCCTGCCTTACGGCAGGGAACTTTACGGCGGGAAAGTTAAAAACCTTTATACGGGTTGGGACCGACTTCCTCCAGTTTGCTGGCAAAGTCCTCGATAATTTGAGGGATGCGGTCGTAATCCATAATGCTGACCTGCTCCATCCGCACCCGGTCAGATTCCAGAGCCAGGCGGTTCAATGTTTCTGAGATCTTGGACAGGCGGTAGCTGGCCAGTTCACTGCCCTTAATGAAGTGGCACTGGTAGTCGTCGCCGTGTTTGCAACCCAGGAGCAGAATGCCGTCAATACCCTTGGACAGGGCATCGGCAATCCAGATGAGGTTCATGGAGCCAAGGCATCTGACAGGAATGATCCGTACCCACGGACTGATGGTCAGGCGATTGATGCCTGCCATATCCAGGGCCGGGTAGGCGTCGTTTTCACAGGCAAAGACAAGGATTCTCGGTTTTTCCTCGTCCTCTTCCGGCACCTCGATGGCCTTCACCATGCTGCCGATCATGGGTACCGAGTAGTTCTTGAAGGAAATGATCCGCTCCGGACAGGCACCCATACAGGTACCACAACGCCGGCACCGGGTGGGATTGGGCAGCGGATTGAATTTCTCGTCTTCGTTGATGGCCCCAAAGGGACATTCCACCGTGCACCGCTTGCACTGGGTGCATCTCTGCATGAAGAATTCCGGGTAAGAGAGATCCCACACCCGCGGGTGCACCGCTGAACCTTGAGCCGTCAGTTCAATGCACTGGATGGCTTTGAGGGCGGCTCCGGTAGCATCCTTGATGGTTGAGGGAATATCCATGGGCGCCCGCACGCTACCGGCGGCGTAAATGCCCGTCCGGCGTGTTTCATAGGGGAAGCAGATAAAGTGCGAGTCCGCAAAGCCGTATTTTAAAGTAGGTACTTCGGGGCCCTGCCGGTACTCCAGATTCAGGATGTTCGACCTGATGATTTCATCCGCCGGCGGCTCGGATTCTTTGCCCTTCTCATCTGTCTGCACGACGAGCCTTTCCCCAATGGCAGTGGTGGGCACCATGCCGGTCGCCAGTACCACCAGGTCAATGGGTTCTGTTCTAATCCTATCCCCTACCAGCACATCATCGAATTCAACCACCAGGTTTCCGCCGTCTTCTTCAATGCCTGCAATTTCCCCTCTAAAGAAGAGGGCTCCTTCTTTTTGCACCCGCTGGTATAGAAACTCGTAGTTGCCCGCGGCCCGCATATCTTTATAGAAAATATATACCGTGGCTTCGGGATCCTTTTCCTTCACATAAAGAGCCTGCTTTAAGGATTCAGTGCAGCAGATGGCCGAACAGTAGGGCAAATGCTCTTTATCCCGGGAACCGGCACAAAGAATGAAGGCAACGCTCTTCACTTCCTTGCCGTCGGAAGGCCGCTTAAATTCGCCCCTGGCGGCCATTTCTTCAAACATCTCGCCGGTAATCACGTTGGGGTACTGGCCAAAACCGAGATGGCTCAACCTGGTGGCATCGTAGGCCACTGCTCCGGTAGCCAGGACGATGGAGCCCACCCTTTCGATAGCCAGGCTGCTGTTTTGTTTGATCTCGACGTCAAACATGCCCGGGGCGCCAGCAATTTTCCCAATTTGTGCGCCTTTATAAACCGTAATGTTGGGATTCTCTTCCACTTCCTTGATCAGCTGGGCGATACCAACATCTTCTAGCTCGCTATAAGGGGGCTTCAGGCCAACCTGCTTGTATAGCCTGGTAACCCAGCCGCCCAGGGACGGGTTCTTTTCCACCAGCACAGTTTTGTATCCGGCCCGAGCAGCTTCTGCTGCGGCCGTCAAACCGGCCAGGCCTCCGCCAACCACCAGGACGGTCTTGGACAGGTTTTCCGCCTGAAAAGGTTCCGGCAGGGCCGATTGCTGGGCTTTGACAATACCCATACGCAGGCTGTCTTCTGCCAGCATCTGGGTATCTTCATCGTTGGCCGGATGGCTCCAGACGCCCTGCTCCCTTAAGTTAACCCTTTCCACGATAGCGTTGGGGAAATTAAAAACATCGTAGTTCACCCGCATGGAGCAGGCCGCAATAACGATGGTGTTAACCCCTTCCCCTTCCATGTCTTGCTTAATCAGCTCAACGCCTTCCGCACCGCAAAGGAAGGGGTGGGACTTACAAACCGGTACTTTATACTCTTTAGTCGCTACCTTTGAGAGAGCATCAATGTCCAGGGCATCCCCAATATCACAACCGGTGCATATATAAACCGCCAGCTTCTTGTCCACCGTCATTTACCTCCCCACCGTCGATTGAATAGCCTTGAGGGCAGCGGCGGTCGCATCCTCGACACAGGAAGCAACATCCATCGGTTTGCTCACACAGCCGGCACTATATATACCAGGTGCGCCACCGACCGCAAAGCCATTCTCATCGTAAACTAAATCCGCAGGTGCTTTGGCCTCTCTTGTCGCCGGCGCCATTCCGGTCGCCAGAACAACCAGGTCGAATTTCTCTTTCATTAACTTCTGGGTCTCCTGGTCTTCCACCACCACAGTCAAATCCCTGGTTGCCGGATCTTCGGTGATGTCGCCGGCTTTTCCTTTAACTAAATGAATATTCGGATTATCTTTTACTTTCACGTAAAAGTCCTCAAACTTACCCAGCGCCCGGATATCAATGAAATAAATGTAAACTTGAGCATTTGGGTTTTGATCGATGATATAGGTAGCCTGCTTTAAAGATGCGAGGCAGCAAATACCGGAACAATAGGGCAGGTGATTTTCATCCCGGGAACCGGCGCACTGCACAAAAGCCACCCTTTCCACCGGCTTGCCGTCGGAGGGGCGCAGGATCCTGCCCTGGGTGGGACCATTGGAAGCGGCCAGCCTTTCCAGCATCACGTTGGTAATGACATTTTCATACTGGCCAAAGCCGTAATATCCAATGCTGGAGGCATCATAGGGGTTCCAGCCGGTAGCCCAGATAATGGCACCAACCCTCAAAGTCATCTCCTTGGGCTCCATATTCAAATCGACGGCATTAACCGGACATACCTCGGCACACTTATTGCATCTCGAGCAGGCCCCTGCATCAATAACATACTTCATTGGGAAGGCAAAAAGGTGTGGCAAATAAATGGCCCTGGTTTTGTCCAGACCGTAGTTGAAGGTATTCTTTCTTTCCTCCGGACATACCTCTACACACTTGCCGCAGGCGGTGCAATTCTCATTGACATAACGGGGGTGGATTTTTACCTTAACTTCGAAATCCCCTTCCTGACCGGAAACTCCTGTAACTTCAGCCAGGGTAAGGAAGCGTATCTTGGGATTACCTTTAATCCTGCGGAAATTGATCTCTAAACCGCAGTTCGGGGGGCAAAGCTTGGGAAAATATTGATTCATCTGGGCTACCCTGCCGCCAAGGTAAGGGTTTTTCTCAATAATAAAGACTTCATAGCCAACCTCTGAAGCCTCAATAGCAGCAGTTAACCCGCTTATTCCCCCTCCAACCACCAGGATGCTCTTATTACCCATATTTTCATCACCGTCGCAAGTTTAGTTTTTGAAAAATAAGGGTAAGCCGTGGCCGCGAACAGCCACGGCTCTCATCACATATGCAGATAAGGTAACAGTTTGATAGGGCTACTGATTAATCAATGATGGAGATGACGGGCCGCTTGAAGACTTCCCACTGCCCGGTGTTACGATCCCAACGGCAGTTGACGAAACACTTCCAGTTCTCTTCGTCCAGGTTCGGGAAGTCCGCCCTGATGTAGTAGCCGGGCCACCTGGTTTCTTCGCGGAACAGCACGCTCCTGATGTGGGCCTCGGCCTGCCACATCCTGTGGACGTTCTCCCAGCACCGCATCAGTTCATGCAGGTTCTCGGCAGCCAGTTTTTCCGAGTCCTCCTTCAACATTTCCAATAGCTCCAGGCCCTTTTCGAGCAGGTACTTGTTGGTGGTGAAGGACTTGGATACACCGCCGGCATACTCGTCCATGAGCTTCTGCAGGCGGAACATGAACTGCTTCGGACGGATGTAGTTGGGGTTCACATCCGGGTCGGTGGTCATGCCCTTGTACTGCTCGAAGGTGTCCAGCGGCTTCAAGATCCTGGCCTTCAGTTCTTCAACTTGAGCCGCGTCCACCTTGGGCTCCTCGTTGTTCTCCACGATGAACCGGATGGCAGACTTGGCTGCAATCCGCCCCTCAGTGAAGGAACCGGAGGAGAACTTGTGACTGGAAGCACCGGAAGCGTCGCCGGCACAGAACAGACCCTTGACAGTGGACATGTTGGTGTAGCCCCACTGATACTCAGCCGGAGCAATGTCCTCGGGACCGCTGACCCAGGCGCCGGAAGCACCGGAGTGCGAACCGATGAAGTAGGGCTCGCAGGCGGCAATCTCAGAAGGCTTTTCCTCGGGGAAGGTGTTGGTAGCCGCCCACAGCAGGGCCTGGGAAATGGTCATGTCGAGGAAATCTTCCCAAGCTTCGGCTTCCAATTCCTTAAGCTTCTTCTTGCGCTGCTTCTCGTCGGGCATTTCCTGAGCCAGGCGCTGAATGGCTTCCTCAGTTCTCATGTAGATGGGCCCCTTGCCGGCTCTTTCGTCAATGAGACCCAGGTGGTTCCGCAGGTTGGCCGGGATGGGCTTGGTCAGACCGTAAGGAGCATACTGCTCAAGCACATCCGGGTGGGTCTTCATGTAGTCCTCGCCCAGGGCGTTGGTAGCCACGGACTTGAAGAGCAGGAACCAGGCACCCACCGGGCCGTAGGCATCCTTGAAGCGCACAGGGATAAATCTTACTTCCTGGCAGGTCATTTCGGCGCCGGCCTTCAGGGTGAAGTATGCGCTGGAACCGGTGTTGAAGGGAGGATACCAGGAGCGGCCGAGACCCTCGCCGGTGGAACGGGGCCGGAATACGTGCACGGCGCCACCCATGCCCACCAGGACGGCCTTTGCCTTAAAGACATAGAATTTGTTCTCGCGGACGCTGAAGCCAACGGCACCAACACAGCGGTCGCCATCCATCAGGGGCTCCACGATGAACACGCGCTCGTAGATATTGTCGGGACCGAGAGCATTCAGGGCGTTCTTCGCGGCTTCCGCAACGATGATCTTGTAGGATTCACCGTTGATCATAATCTGCCAGCGGCCTTCATGGACGTACTTGCCGTTCTCGTCTTTCCAGATGGGCAGGCCCCACTTTTCAAACAAGTGCACGGTGGAGTCAACGTGGCGGGCGATGCTGTAAACCAGGTCCTCCCTGGTGATACCCATGAGGTCCTGTCTGACATAACGGACGTAGTCCTCAACGGTGTTGTCGCCGGCAGCCTGGCCGATGTAGAGGTTAATAGCGGACAGACCCATGGCTACGGCACCACTGCGGTCCATAGCGGCCTTATCCACCAGGGTGACTTTGAGGCCGTGCTTCTTGGCCCAGTAGGCGGCTTCTACGGCGGCACCGCAAGCCGACATACCACCACCAATAATCAATAGATCAGTACTGACTTCTACAGTTTCAAAATTTGCCATTTGCCTAACCTCCTCTTCTAATTATTTCTTCAGGGTCGGAACTTCGCAGCCCAGGGAACCGGGTTCAGTAAACAGCACATAGCTCTTCAGGTCGTCAGTGCCGGTTTCGAAGCCAGCATCGGGTACGATGGAGCCTTCCGGCGTGGTCCGGATTGGGAACTTGAAGCGCTTAATGGTGCCGTTCCGGAACTTGATGGTCCACATAATGTCTTCCGAACCTCTTAAAGGAATGGTGCTGGCACCCATGGGAACAAAGTCGGCGTATCCCCTTACGTCCATGGCCTGCTGCGGGCAAATCTTCACGCAGCAAAGGCATTCCCAGCACATTTGAGGATCCCGGTTGTACGCCTTCATTCTTTCTTTATCCAGAACCATCAGGTCATTAGGACAAATGTACATGCATGCAGTTTTGTCCTGCCCTTTGCAGCCGTCACATTTTTCAGCGATTACATAACTTGGCATAAACTCTAACCTCCTCATAAATTTTTGATTGCATTAAGGCACGCTGGAAAGAAAGCCTCCCTCTTCCCGCTACCCACCTCCCCTTCTGGCTGGTTACTTATTAAGTGGTTTTTAATAGTTTTTAAGGAAATCATCCATTACGTCTATGCTTTGCTTTTCAACCACCAGGTCAAAGATCTTGTCTTTTACTTCTCTGGGTAACAATTCGATGCTCTTGGTGGTGGCAGAGTCGTATTTAGCCGTGGGGAAGACTTTTAACACTTTATCCTTTTGCTCCTCGGTGCAGGGGACCTTAATTACCTTCAAGCCAGCCAGTGCCTCTTCCGCCATGTTGGCCAGACCGGCTTTTTGTAGCTTCTCATACCTCTCCTCGTTGATCCAGATATTAATGGTAATGGACATCTCGCCACCTCCTAAACTAGTACTTCATGTCGGGAAGACTAAAGACGGGGTTCCGCTCCTGCAAATACTTGTCTGTGACAAAAGCAGAACCAAAGCCGTACTTTTCTGCGCATTCCATGATGAGGTCGAATACTTCGGGTCTGAAGATCAGGCGAGGTGGCTTTACACCATCCTGGATGATGCTCCTGATCAAAGTGCCGCTGAAGTTTTGACTGTGCTCCTTGTGGCCACACAGCCCGGAATAGGTTACCTCACCGCAAATGGGGCAGTACCACCAGGCAAGCACACGGACTGGCTTAATGTTCAATGCACCTTCGGGGAACTGGTCAAATATTCTGTGGGCATCGTACGGGTCATAATAGGTACCCACTCCGGCATGGTCCCGGCCAAACATGTGGTGGGTCAAACCGAGGTTGGATCTCAAAATGGCGTGGAAAACGGCCTCTTTGGGACCAGCATAGCGCATATCCCAGAGGGTAATGGAGGTCAAATGTACGTCTTCCCTGAAGTAGCCCGCTTTGCGCAATACATCATGGCACAAAACGATGGCCTCATCGATGTAGTCGCCTTTTCTTTTCTCGCCGATAATGGCATTGACCAGCACGCCGGTAAGGGTCTTCTCCACGGGCAGTTCACCGTGAGTAGACAACCAGGCGCCCTTCATGAGCCACTCGTGTCCGGTGTGGGGTACGTTTCTGGTTTGATGGGCTACGATTCTCTGCCAGCCTTTTTCGGCAAACTTCTGCCTCAGCTGTTTCGGAGTGAAGAAGAATTCGTCAAAAGGAGGGTTAATCTTGGGCGGGTTGACAAGGGTGATTTTTCCACCGATAAACTTATCCTTGTAGTTATAAGTCCTGGCTACACCGGGGTGTTTTTCTTCCGTAGTGCCGTAGACCTTCTGAGCCATCTCTTGCTTGTCATAGGTGAAGATCTCTTCTACTTCAAGGATGGCCATCGGCTTATCCTGGTAGGTTAACAGCAGCTTATCGCCTTCTTTAATGCCTTTTTCGTTGATTTCTTCGGTGGAAATATCGAAAACAATGGGGATAGGCCACAGCACACCATTGGCGAGCTTCATTTCATTGCAAACGCCTTCCACGTCTGCTCTGGTCATAAATCCTTCCAGGGGCGTGAAAAATCCGTAAGAAATATCTATGATTTCCCTGGCTATTTGCCCACGGATAGGTACCGGAGTTAAACCTTTAATTGCCTCAGCAGCTTTTTCAGGTTCTAAAACCCTTTCCACAATTTCTTTGCCGCCATGGCCAATATAGGTCATTTCCCTTCTCCTTCCTTTAAAAATTGTGATTGTAACTGTGTACTTCACCTCTTTAATGAACCTTCTTTATGACTATCCCCTCCCCTTCCCGTTTGGAAATATAACTGACAAGAGCCTTACATGAGCACGCAGAACAGGGCACGCTAACATTATATATATCAATCTCTCTCTATCCTACTATTTTCCAGCAATAATTGTCGTCTACTTGCTAATTAATTTACTTGCTATCTGTTAGTATATCTGGTGGGCTGATAACGCCGGGGGTTTAAGCTATCCTTACCATCTACCCCTGTTCACTTAATTAAGTACTATTCTACACAAAAACGAAACCTCCTTCTAACGAAGGTCAGAAAATTTTAATTTAATTTTTAAAACAATGCGACAAATGGTTGAGACTGAAACACGCTGTGGTATTTTATCCCCCCATTTGTGATGGTGAAGGCTATCACTTGTTTATATACCATAAATTCAAGGAGCTGACAAGCACTTCTTGTGACCGTAAAAGGGTTCACGTTATTTGGTCACAAAGAACCGCTGAACCGCTGTTTCAGGCAACCCACTAAGTGCGCTGCGCTACTAGCTACAGGCCCCCCAAAAAAGGAAAAGCCAAGGAGAACAACTCCTCAGCTTTTCCGGCTTCGCCTGGAGGCGACACCCGGATTCGAACCGGGGAATAGCGGTTTTGCAGACCGCCGCCTTAGCCACTTGGCTATGTCGCCATAAAAAATGGAGCGGAAGACGGGATTCGAACCCGCGACCCTCGCCTTGGCAAGGCGATGCTCTACCACTGAGCCACTTCCGCACGTTTGACGAGTATATTATATATTACTTTTGCCGGTTTGTCCAGGTGGTGCCACGGGCCGGAATCGAACCAGCGACACGCGGATTTTCAGTCCGCTGCTCTACCAACTGAGCTACCGTGGCACATTAGATTGGCGGAGCTGACGGGAGTCGAACCCGCGATCTCCGGCGTGACAGGCCGGCATGTTAGACCACTACACCACAGCTCCGCTTCTATTACCTGCAGCCCGGGGTTACCGCCCCTCACTGCTGACAATCTTAAGTATACAAAAAGTACGCCTAAATGTCAATTGGTATTTTTCAGCTGCAAGACAAAAATTTTCGGTCCAACCTTCGATGATTTTTAACCGCCCGGGCTTTACCCACCCCACCTCTTTTGTGGTATAGGGTTTAACCAGTTTCGGCCACCAGGAGGACAAAAAAGAGGGCGGCAACAGCTGCCCCAAAAGTTGCGGAAAGTAAAAGGTTCACTTCCCCCGCCCAAAACATAAAATAGCTTCCCGGACGAGTTTGGCCGCCAACAAGGATGTGCGCTCCGTAGGGTCATAAGCCGGGCAAACTTCTACCAGATCCATACCCACCACCCGGCAGTCAGCCAGCAGGTAGAGGGCCTGGAAGACCTCCTGGGGCGTAGACCCCCCTGGCTCCGGCGTACCCGTCCCCGGGGCATAGGCCGGATCCAGGACATCTATGTCCAGGGTAAGATAAAGCGGCCGGCCTTTGAGCTGACCGCAAACTTGAGCTAGAGGTCGCAGGATTTCTCCGGGAAAGAAATGGGTGGTGGCCCGGCCGTAGGAAAATTCCTCCCGGGTTCCGGAACGGATGCCAAATTGAAAAACATTCCCCCCCCCGAGCACCTCCACCACCCGGCGCATCACGGTAGCGTGGGAAAGTCTTTCATTTAAATATTCCTCGCGGAGATCCGCGTGGGCATCTAAGTGCACCACTGCCAGGTCAGGATAACAACGAGACAGGGCTTCCACCACCGGCAGGGTAACCAGGTGCTCCCCCCCGAGCAAAAGGGGAAACTTGCCGTCGGCCAGGATAGCGGCCACCGTGGCACCGATGCGCCCAAGGCTTTCTTGAACCCGCCCAGGGGGCAGAACAATATCTCCCGCATCATAGTAAGCATAATCAACCAGGTCCCGCTCCAGGGCGGGGCTGTACTCTTCCAGTCCCACACTCACCTGGCGGATTTGGGCCGGGGCAAAACGGGTCCCCGGACGGAAGCTCACCGTTAAATCCAGGGGAGCACCCAGAATAACTACAGAGGCACGCTTGTAGTCATCGGTACTCCCCATAAATGCACCGCTCTTCTCCAGCCCTTCCGTAAGCATGAAGCTTTCCCCCAAAAGGCTGTTAACCTTGTTCAACCAGCTCCGCCACAAAGGGAGGCAACTCAAAGGCCGCCCGGTGGATGGCCGGGCTATAATACCTGGTTTTCAAATCGGGTAACTCCAGCACATTTACCTGCCGGGGGTCGTACTTCTTACTGCCCATGGTAAAGCTCCACAAACCACCGGGGTAAGTGGGAACACAGGCTAAAAACAGCCTGGTGATGGGAAAAATGCTCCGGATATCCCTGAATACACGGGAGATGATGTCCTGATTGAAAAAGGGAGATTCGGTTTGGGCAACAAACAGGCCGTCTTCAGTCAGTGCATCATGGACATCCTGGTAAAAAGCCTTCCCAAAAAGGCCTTCCGCGGGACCCACGGGGTCGGTGGAATCCACAATAATCATATCATAGGTGTTACGGTTTTCCTTCACATGCTTGATGCCGTCGTCCACAATAACCCGCACCCGGGGGTCATCCAGGGCACAGCTGATTTCCGGCAGGTACTCCCTGGCTGCGGCAATCACCCGTTCATCAATCTCCACCAGGGTGGCCTGCTCCACCGAAGAATGCTTGAGGATTTCCCTGATGGAACCGCCGTCTCCTCCACCAATGACCAGCACCCGGCGGGGGTTGGGATGGGTGTTCAGGCCCACGTGGGTGATCATTTCATGATAGACAAACTCATCCTTCACGGTAGTCTGGATGACATCATCCAAAGCCAGCATGCGCCCAAATTGGACCGTGTCATAAACGGCCAGGTGCTGGAAAGGCGTTTTTTCTTCGCACAATACCTTTTTCACCCGGCAACTCAGTTTCAGGTGGTCGGTCTGCAATTCTGTAAACCAGCAGTTCATCTCTATACCCCCAGAAAAATTAATACCACAGCGGTACGGCTGCCAGGGCGCAACCGATTTTTTCCACCCGGTGCTCGGTGGCCGCAATCTTCATGTCCACCAGTTTCATGCCCCGGGAGGCAAAGGCTTCCCGCAACATGGCCTCAATGCGCGCTTCGGCTTCCTTTTGCGAGCATTTACCCGCAAACTCCATGATCACGCCAAAGGTATCCTCTGAAAAGCCTATGCCCACGGCCGCGGCAATCAACTCTCCCGGCACATCGCTGATGATGTAGCCGTAAGCGGTGGGCACCAGAGAGCCGGGAGGAATTGACAATTCGGGGTCGTACTCTGCACCGGGAGGCAGAATACTGCTAACCCGAACCAGATTGATATTTCCGATGCGGCCGGCCAGAAGGGCGTTGTCAAATGCCGTCAATTCGCTGTGCCCCTCGGCGCTGGCAGCGGTGAGAAAAAATTTTTTTGGGGTGGGCAACACGGCAAATTCCCCCTTTCCATGGTCTTAACCAAAAACAACAAGTTATATTATAGCAGAAGACATGAAAAAATAAACTATTTTATTCACCAGGAACTTGTGCCATAATTTCCCTGGTATGAAAAAATCCTCCCGATTACATTCTAACCATCGAATGGTGAAACTTGTAGTCGAGGAGGTCACAACATGGCAAAAACAGTACTGGGAACTTTTAGTGCGAAGGAATCGGCGGAAAGAGCGGTTGCGGAGCTGCGTTCCAGAGGTTTTGACCGTGAAATTTCCATGGTGGCCAAAGAGGATGTAGCCCGCGGGGAACGCCGGGCCGACGCCGGGCCAATGATGGGCGGCGACCCGGTTGTTGATGGGACAGCTACCGGAGGGGTGCTGGGTGGCCTGGCCGGCCTGGTGGCCGGTGCCGGAGCCCTGGCTATCCCCGGCATTGGACCAATAGTAGCCGCCGGCCCCATTGCGGGATTGCTCTCCGGCGCTGCTACCGGGGGAATTGCCGGAGGATTGATCGACTGGGGCATCCCGGCAGAACGGGGACGCTACTACGAAGAAAAGGTCAAACAAGGCAACATCCTGGTTTCCGTGCGGTGCGATGATAACAAAGCCAATGACGCAGCCGCGGTTTTGCGCCAGTTTGGCGGCCAGGACGTGGAAACCCACTAGAATACCAAAGGCGGGGGAAATCAATCCCCTGCCTTTTCTTTTATCTGCTCGTAAAGTGCTTTAAAGACGAGGGCGTCTTCAACCTGGCGATCACAGGATTCGCAGATAATGGTGGGGGTGAGGTTTCTTTCCACAATCAGCCGGGCCAAAAGGCTGAAATCAGGACCATAACCATCATCCAATGTGGTGCGGTGTCTCTTTTCCCCTGCTCTGGTGAATTCAATGGGACTGAAATGAATATGCAGTTTCTGAACCGCCTCTTTGCCCAACCGGCTTTCAACCAGATCTAAAACGGCTGCAAAATCCTCCACCGTTTTCAATGCCCCCTGGCCAGCCGCATGTAAATGGGCAAAGTCCACGGCCGGCACCACCCGGGGATCCAGGGTACACAATTCCAGCACCTCATCCAGATTACCCAGTTGGGCCGGTTTACCCGCCGTTTCCGGCGCCACCCGGATATTCCCCAATCCCATGTCCTCTGCTACCGCCAGAATCTCCAGCAATAGCTCCCTGGCCCTGGCCATGGCGCCGACCCGGTCCTTTCCACCTCCCGTACCCGGGTGAAAGACCACCGGCGAAGCCCCCATCCACCGGGCGGCCTGTATGGATTTCAGCAAATGCATCTTTGTTTTTTCCCTGAAAACGGGGTCAGTAGTCCCCAAAGTGATGTAATAGGGGGCATGAATGCTTAAGAAAACCCCATTTTCCCGGGCCACTTCTCCAAGTTTCCGGGCCGTAGTTTCTCCAATATGCACTCCCCGCACACACTGATATTCGTAGGCATTAAGACCCTGCGCCCTTAACCACGCGGGCATGTCCAGGGAACTTTTATACCCCTGGGCCTGAAAGGACGGCGGATTTCCCGCCGGCCCGAAACGTATGCCCATCACAATACTCCTTCCCCTTGCTAAAGTTAACACTTCTCCTCGCCAAAAAGCAACAGCCAGTAATTTCGACAACGGCCGCCCCTTTCCTCCCCAGAAAAAAGAAAATGACAGAGTTTAACGATTATTTATTAGAGGTATTTTCCATTGCAAGCAGAATTATACATTGCTTCCCTTTCGCAAAATCATTGGAATTTGGAGGGAAAAGTTATGGTCAAGCGGCTCATTTTTTTCCTAACCCTCTTTTTGTGTCTGTGGTTTTTTTACATAAAAGGATTGGTGGCGGTCGTACCCACATCCTGGCTAAAGGAAAAACAGGACTTTTTAGTTTACCTGCAGGAAAACGATGCCCGTACCCTTGACCCTACCCGGGCTGACGACCTGGCTTCCGCCCGCGTACTGGCCAATATCTACGAGGGGTTGGTACGGCTCAGGACGGGTACGGAAGTAGAACCCTGCCTGGCCACCCGCTGGGAAGTTTCCCGGGATGGGCGGCAGTGGACTTTCTATCTCAGGCCAAACGTAACCTTTCACGACGGTACTCCTTTTAATGCTGAGGCGGTGAAGTTTAACGTCGAGAGATTGCTAAATCAACAAAATCGCTATACCTACGCCACTTTTACTTACGGGATGGTCCAATCTGTAGAAGTAATAGACTCGTTAACTGTACGCTTTAATTTAAAATACCCTTACGCTCCTTTTCTTTATAACCTGGCCATGCCTGTAGCCGCCCCGATGGTCAGTCCCCAGGCGGTACAACAGTACAAAGAGGAATTCTGGAAACACCCTGCCGGAACGGGACCTTTTGTCTTTCAACAGTGGAAACCAAATAACGAAATAACTCTTGTAGCCAACCCCCGCTATTGGGGAGTTAAGCCGTCCATATCAGGAGTTATTTTCCGCACTGTTCCCGACCCGAACATGAGAATAAAACTCCTTTTATCTGGAAGCGCCCAGATCAGTGAAGGCATTCCTCCGCAAGAAATGATGGCCTTAAAAAATAAGGGGTTCCGGGTGATCAATACACCAGGTCTTGACATCAGCTACCTGGGCTTTTTTACAAATAAAGGTCCATTTCGTGACGTTGCGCTGCGCCGGGTGGCCCGGCAGGCCTGTGACCCTCAAGCACTGGCAGAATTATTATTCCCCGGGCAAACAATCACGGCTGGAGGCCCCCTACCCCCTGGAACCCTGGGTTATGAACAAACTCCCGAACCATTGCGACCAGAACCCGAAAGGGCTCGCCGGGAATTAATTGCTGCCGGCTACACCCCCGGGTTACAAATTACCCTTTTGGTTTATGCCAACTCCCGTCCCTACAACCCCGCGGGGGGAGAAAGGCTGGGCCGGGCCCTGGCCGAACAACTGGAAAGGGCCGGTTTTTCCTGTTCCATTAAGGCTTACCCCTGGGACGAATTTAAAAAAGCACTCTTCCGACAGGAAGGAGACGCCTTTATTTATGGATGGACGAGCGATAACGGTGATCCGGACAATTTCCTTTATACGCTCTTTTCCTCAGAACAAATTGCCTGCGGTCTTAATACCACCCGTTACCGTAATCCCCAGGTAGATACCCTGCTCATCACCGCTCAACAAACACTGGACAGCAGTCTTCGGGCACAGATCTACCGGGATGTTCTCCAGCGCATCCGGGAGGATGCACCTATGGTATTTCTCCACCATAGTTTACACACCCTGGTTATGGCTGATAATGTTCAAGGAGTAATTACACGCCCCCAGGGGATACCTTATTTAGGTAATGTACAAATATGCAAATAAAATAAAATTTTGGTAATTCCTAAATATACCAGTTATAAAGCTGGAATTTGGCAACCATACTATGGCTGAAAAGTACAATCATTTTGAGGGGGAGTGTCAAATGCACCAGATCGTTCAAATGCAGCAGCAGATTCAAAGATTAAGGGATGAAGCAAGCTCTATCAGCCAACTGTGCAGCCAACTCCAGCAACAGCACTTGCAGCGCCTCACCTTTCTCGCCGGCCAAATGCAACAGGATCTGAATAGCCTGAGCAGTATGGCCCAACAAATTAGCTCCACAGTTCAGACGCAGGGTCAATTCGGACAAACCGCAGGCGGCTATGCCGCGCAATACGGTGTGGGACAGACAGGATTTGGCGGATATACCCAGGGCTATCAATCCTTCGCCGGCCAATACGGACAGACTGGCGAGCAGTTCGGCACCGCCCGCTTCGGAACTACCGGCACTGGAGGTTATAACATTAGCCAGTATGCCACCCAAGGAACTACCGGACAATTCGGTGGTTACCAGACCGGACAGCAGTTTGGTACCGCAGGACAGTACGGTGGCTTCCAGCAGTCCGGCTTACAAGGCGGCGGATTCCAGGGTAGCACTTACGAGCAGGGCAACTACTCGCCAAACTACACAGGGGTCCTATCAAACGTGTAAATTGACGGTTTGTTGCTAACGGGGTCTTTTTAAGGACCCCGTTGTGTTTTTGTACTACAAAAGTGGGATCTTTTAGACACCGTCTACCCCTTAACAATTTTTCCTGAAAATGTATAATGAGTATAAGAATTGATTTTTGGGGGGGAATCTTAGTGAAAACACTGCGGGACGGTGCTTCTTACAGTCACCGGGAAGTGGTGGATTTACTGATGGAGTTTTCTGCCTTTAAAGACCGCGTAGAGAAGAAATTTAAAGAACTGGCTAAAGAGCTGGAAGGCAAGAACAATGAACATGAACTGTGGGTGAACCTCTACCTGATTTCAACGGATTATGCCGAGGAGCAATACAATAAAAAGCAAAGACAAGAAACCATGCAAAAGGTTTCATGAAGATATATCCCTACCCTCGCCGGGTAGGGCTTTGTTTCAAATATTCCCGCCCAGGAAATAATAAACCCGGAGGTGTGGAAATGTTCAAAGCAGATAAAAAAAGAAACCCTTCCACCTGGTGGGCCATACCTGTGGGATTACTCATGGGTGCGGGCTGGCTGTCCCTGGCGGCCTACTCCATCTACAGCCGTATCCAGCCTAAAAATTAACCACAGGCGCAGGGCGCCAATTTCTGCGGCTCAGTATCTAAACCCCTTGTAACCGTGGCGGTTTCATGGTATAATGCAAATTGCCGTGGGGGCATAGCTCAGCTGGGAGAGCGCTAGAATCGCACTCTAGAGGTCGTGGGTTCGAGTCCCATTGCCTCCACCAGATCGAGTAGGAGGGGGCAGCTAGCCCCCGTCCTCTCACACCATCGGACGTGCGGGTCCGCATCCGGCGGTTCACCAAGCTTGACGAAGACTTTGATAGCGTTCGGTTAAGCTCATCAAGCCCTGGGACTTCCAATAGGCAGTTTCCAGGGCTCTATTCATTGATGGCGACCGCAGATGATGAACACCCCCCTCCGGGCCAGTTCCCGTAAAACATGCTTAATCTACAGCCAGTCGGCAAAAGGCCCTTTTAATGCCGGTAAAGTCGCCTGCAGCCATTTTTCCACATCCCCGCCTTTTTTGTTTTTCCACTGGCTTTAACTGCGCCAATTCCCTCAGCTTTCCCCGGCGGGAGTTTCCCACCGGGTTGCCGTACACCTTATAAACCCGCCAGCCGTTGATATTCCCGGCCTGGCGGGTTCGTTTTGTACACCTTATGTACACCTTCACAGTTGAATAAGTGCTGAAATAACGGGTGTTACCTGAAACTCCCAAATCCGCAAAGCCGCATAAATACTGGGTTTTGCTGATTGCTTCCGGAGCAACAGTTAAGGCAAAGTGATCGCAGATGACGAACACCCCCGTCCTGACCCCAATCTGACGCAATCTTTCTTCCGTGTGTGGCCCCACACCGTGTAGTTTCCTCACCGGCAACGACCAGATCATCGTTTTTAGAAACAAATGGTCACCTCATTGCTCCGTAATTGACCTTTTCAAAACGTTGTGGTAACATGTTTATGTAACAGGAGGTGTTACCAAATGGATAACACTCGTATGGTACATATTAGGTTGCCCAAAAGCATCGTCGCGCAAATGGAAAAACTCCTTGAGCTCCTGGGTATAAGCCGCAATGAGTTCATTGTTCAGGCGGTCGCGGAAAAAGTGGCCCGTGAAATGCGGCTCCGGGGGCTGAGAGAAACCCGTGGAGTGCTCGGACCGGAGGACGCTCCGGAATGGGCGGAAATTCCAGCAGCGGACTGGGTCCGGAAGGTGCGCAGGGAGGAGGGTGAACCGCCGGTATGGGCTACCTGATCGACACCTGCGTCTTGATCGACCACCTGACCGGAAGGCTGTCCCTCGATGAGAACGCCCGGCTGGAACAGGCTGTGGCGTCCGGTTCAGCGGTCACCAGTGTGATTGTTTATCACGAGCTATTGTACGGAGCACGCACGAAAAAGGCGCGTGCCGCTGTGGACAGGCTTCTGGAAGGGTGGGAAATATTACCGGTAGACCGTAAGGTGGCCGGACGCGCCGCCGAAATCCGGCGGGATCAGGCCGCGAAGGGCAGAACCCTGGGAATGGCGGACTGCCTCATCGCGGCGACGGCCGAACTGAATAACCTGAAGGTAGTCACCGCAAATATCAAAGATTTTCCCACTGTCGAAGCCTTACTTCCCGGAAAAGAAGCTATAGAAAAGTCATAGAGAAGAGGTCAATTTTCCCTATACAAAGCTAATCAAACTTTAGCTTTGTAATTATTCGACCTGAGCCAGAAGTACCCGGTCGTCATCAAATACATCCCCACTGCTTTGCGTGAACCTCTTGACCAGGTCAGGTACGGAGAGACGTTGCTTTTCATGGGGCCCGACATCTAATATAATTTTCCCGCGGTGCATCATTATCAGCCGGTTGCCGTAACGCAAGGCTTGCTCCATATTGTGCGTAACCATCAGGGTTGTTAGTTTATTGGTTCTTATTAACCGGTCTGTAATATCCATTATTAGGCGGGCGGCCTTCGGGTCGAGCGCAGCGGTATGTTCGTCCAGGAGCAACAACTTGGGCTGTACAACGGTTGCCATAGCGAGAGCCAGGGCCTGCCGCTGGCCGCCGGAAAGAGTGCCTACCGGAACCTTCAGGCGGTTCTCCAAGCCCATGCCGATTTGTGATAAGGCATTCTTGAAGGCCATTACACGGGACCCGGTAACAGCCCGTGATAACCCGCGGCGCTTACCGCGCATAAAGGCCATAGCAAGGTTTTCTTCTACGGTCATATCGGCCGCCGTGCTGGCAAGGGGATTCTGGTCAATGTACCCTATAAAACCCGCCCGGCGATATTCCGGTTGATCGGTTACGTCCTTACCGTCCAGCTCTATCCGCCCCTCGTCAACTTCTATGACACCGGCAATGACGTTTAGCAGGGTAGATTTGCCTGCACCGTTACTACCGATAACAGTAACAAAATCACCCGGCCGGATATGCAAATTTATGTTATCCAAAGCTTTAACCTGATTAGGTGTGCCGGCGAAAAAATATTTACTTACGCCCTCCAGTCGAATCATCTTGTCACATCCCGCCCACCGGCTTTGTTCTCAAAAAGACTAAGTATGGCCTGATGCCAGCGAAGGACTGTGCTGCCGTTAAACACTCCGTTTTTACGCTTTTTGTATTTGAGCAGAGGAATACTTAAGGCGGCCAGCACTAGCACAGCAGTAATAAGCTTAAAATCGTGTGCCGGGAAACCTAAATGCAGGGCCAGGGCCAGAACGCCGCGATAAAAAATGGAACCTAAAATGACCCCGGTTAAAAGCCACCCGACGCTGCGCTTGCCAAAAAGGCTTTCACCGATAATTACCGAGGCTATGGAAGCTACCAGAACCCCGATACCCATTCCCACGTCGGCAAAACCCTGCACCTGACAGGCCAGAGCCCCTGAAAACGCTACTAAACAATTGGATATGACGAGGGCTATTAGCTTGGTATTATCTGTATTAACGCCCAGGTTGCGAATCATACGTTCGTTATTTCCTGTGGCCCTGATGGCCAGGCCCAGGTCAGTAGCAAGGAACCATCCCATTATGAGCCTTAAAACCAGAACTGCAACTGACAAAATCAGGATGATGGCAATATGGTTTTGTATTGCCGTTAACTGGCTCTGGGAGATACCGATCCACCCCAGTACTTGCCCGTAAACGTTATCATAGGACAAAAGGGGGGTGTTAGGCCGCCCCATAAGCCGCAGCATAATGGTATAAATGGCGCTGGTGGTTATAATACCGGCCAGGATGTTATTGATCTTTAACTTGGTGTGCATCAAGCCGGTGGCCGCTCCTGCTAAACCGCCCGCCAAACTGCCTAGTATCACGGCATAAACGGGACTAATACCAGATACGACCGCCGTGGCAGTCACAGCGGCCCCGAGGGGGAAAGTACCCTCGACCGTCAGGTCGGGAAACCCGAGCATTATAAAGGTCAAGAGCACTCCCATTGCCATAAAGGCGTATATTAACCCTTGTTCCAGAGCATTAATCAGAACATTTTCCAAGGCCCTCACTACTTTCCGCCAACACTCATACTCCCAATTTTATTTAATAACATCGTCAGCGCGATTAAGCAAGGATTGCGGAATTTCAAGACCTATAGCGTCAGCCGCCTTCTTATTAATCAACAGGGTGCGCTTGCGTATTTCTTCCGGCGGGATGCTACCTGCATTTTCGCCACGCAAGACACGTGCCATCAGTTCGGCACCCTGGCGGCCGCAGTCGTATTCATCATTACCAATGGTAGCGACGGCACCGGCCTTTACCGATTCGGTGTCGCCGGTAAAGAACGGAATCTTATTATCCCGGCATACCTTAATCACCGATTGCACTGCCGACATTACCGTGTTATCCTGCGGCATAAAAACAGCATCCACACGGCCTACCAGCGACTGTGCCGCCATCTGGACTTCGCTACTGCTGCTGACCGTGCCCTCTATAACTTCCCAGCCTTTGCCAGCCACGTACTCCTTGATGAGATTTACATTCCTAACCGAATTGTCTTCGCCGGGGTTATACATTATACCGAGGCGTTTCATATCCGGTACCATTTCCTCAATCAGGTCCATCTGCTGCACTATCGGGTCGTTACTGGCTACACCGGTAATATTGGTGCCGGTCGGTTCCCCGACGGCTTTAATCAAGCCCGCTTTTACTGGATCGGAAACGGCAATGAAGACCACCGGAATACCGGTACCCTTGGTAGCCTGAACGGCAGCCTGCGAACTGGGTGTAGTAATGGCCAGAATAGCATCTACCTTATCGGCGACAAACTTATCGGCAATCGTTTTGGTCATATTGAGGTCGCCCTGCGCGTTTTGAAAATCAAACTTAACGGTTTTACCGTCAATAAAGCCTTCTTCTTTCATCTGGTCGACAAAACCCTGGTAATCAAGGTTCAGGGCCGGGTGGGATACAAGCTGTAGAATACCTACAACCGGAATATCTTTCTGCCCTTTCTGCTCTTCTGATGTGCTTTTACTTTGCTGCCCGCACCCGGCAGCGAAAGAGAATAATCCCAAACACATTATCAAAATCATTAACTTCTTAAACATCAACAATACCTCCTGTAAACAACCTGTAAAAAATAATTATAGTTTACGTCCTTTTCGCTGGCTTGCCTCTCGCCCATAACTTTGCTCATCTCCCCCTTTCTTAAAAACTAAAAGCCGCCGCCCCAATGAGCGCCGGCCATTAACCCAAATCGTCTCACCTCATCTCAGCAAAACTATCTCCCCCGGCAAAGGGCTCTCTTCTAAAACTAACTAAATAAAATTAATAAATGGTTAAAGCTCAGAGCTTACTACGATTATACCCACCGAAAACTAAAGTGTCAACGATCCTTATATTACCTGGTCCGTCTCAGGTTTAAATAGCGTTCCTGTAACCAGGAGCAATGAGTGTTGATATCCTTCCATTACCAGGTGCCGTAATGGCTTTTTCTTTTTAGTGCAAATACAACGCCCTGGCAAAATATTTTTTCTTTATCTTTCCGGAGCAAATTTTCACCGCACTGCGGCTGTACTCCTTTCACTGTGGAAGTTAATTCCTTAGCCATCCACCGGTACCTTCAATTTCCCACGTTCCATATTGGCCAGCCAGCCACTGCGGCTTACCAGATAAGTTATAACCACTGCCAGTACCAAGCGTCCCCCCAGAATAACCACTGGATCGGCCCCCAGGGCTATAAACAGCGCCGTATCCTCAATCACGGAATGGCACAGGGAGAGGAAAACGTTCACTAAAAACAGGTCCCGCCAGGCAATTCTCCCGCTCCTGGCCGACTCGATGATTACCCCGGCACCATAGGCAAGGCCAAAAACGCCACCCACCAGAAGCGGCAGCGAGGCTTCCCCACTCATACCGAAAACTTTCAACACGGGAGATACCTTTCTGGAAAACCGATCCAGAAGCTGAGCATCCCTGGCCATTTCCATCAGGAGCATTAAAGGAAAAATAATAGCAGCCATAATAGCTATGTTCTCAAATACGCCTCTTCCCGCTTCCCGGGCGAATGCCAGCCAATCCACCATAGCTCCCCCTTATAACAAAAGATTTAAAGCCGCCCCCGCCAGCAGGGACACGACCAGCCTGAACCCGCCCATGAGCAGGGGACTCACGCCGGTCCTCCTGGAAACTGCCGATTCAATGAGCAGGCTGTGGGAGATCAGCAGCATGGTGGCCAGAATGGTTATGGCCTTGGCCGAAAGGTGTAACGAGGAAATAGCCCCTATGGCGGCATAAATGTTTAACAGGTTGCCCAACACCAGCACAATAGAAGCCTCGCCCGGCAACCCGAGTATTTTCATGGCCGGTTCACAAAACCGGGCAATAAAGTCCATGGCGGGAGTGTACTTCAAAAACGTCACCACAATGTATACCGGAACCACTACTTTGGTCAGTTCCCAGGTGGTATAAAAACCTTTGTGCAACCCCCGTTTAACCGTGCTTACGGTGATCATTATAATCCCTCTCTCGTATCATAGTATTAGAACCACCGGACAACCCCAGATTCCAGTTTAGGAATAATATGGGTTGACCGGATGGTTGGGAACCGGTTCCCATATTACGGGTACCGAGGCCAACAAAATCAATGCCTGATTCCACAGCGGGTACAGTACTGGGACCGGTAAATCGCGCGATTGCTGTATCGTGGAATGGGTATTGATAGCAGTTGGCCAACAGTACCTCGAATATGGTGGTGATGCCCAAGCGCCCCCGGCTTTCGCCGGGTTTGCCCTCCAGGATTCGGATTGAACAAAATAGCTTTTTAACTTTTCGACCCCACTATTCTATTTCGACGTAATTTTAGCTTACTTGACGTAAGATCGTGAAGTCAGGTTCTTTCTCGAATGCCTCCAGGAGCGGAACGCACCGCTCCGGGTGCTCCCTGTACTCCCGCAGGCTTTCCTCGACTTCCCGCCTGGGGGTCAGGATATCTTCGCCCAAACACCCGTAGAAGGTCATCTCCCACAGTACGCAGGCGGCGATCTCCGGGAGCCGCATCCTTCGCAGTAACCCTTCATCCACCAGAAAGCCCGCCCATTCCCTGAACAGGCAGAAGTCCAGGGCGTTTGTTCTAAAGGAAAAACCGGGCACCCCCTGAAAAAGGTACCCGGCCTTATTACGCTCTCTTTCTGGCCCTGTTTTTACTGTTCCACGCAGCCGCACAAGATTCGCTGCAGAACTTCCGGTCCGACTTTTCGGCGAAAAACCCTACGCCGCAGTTAAGGCATCTGAACTGCCTCCAGGGTCTTTGTCTTTCCGGCGGAACGAAACTGCCGTACAGGTATTCCCGGAAAGAGTGGATGAAGGTGCCCACGTCCACCGGCCCGTACTTACTGGCCTGGACGAGGCACCGCAAGAAGAGCCCAGCCAACCGTCGCTCGCGCTCGGTCAGGACAGATTCCACAGATACCACCCCGCATTTTTCGCAAAAGTGACTCTGGACTACAAGGTTTCTCGAAAAAAGTATAACTGTTATACCTTTCCGAACATCATCTGCTATGGTGCCACTTGCCTTATCTTGGACATTAAGCACAAAACCACCAGGCTAAAACACCCCTGGCGATCCAACACCCTTTGCTACGCTTCTTTCGCCGTGGCCGGCCCAGAAATGGTGCCGCTGCAGTTGTCGCTTTCACCAAGTCCCAATAGTTCCAAAAATTTCTTTGAAAGAGGTTGCTGGGGCAATATAAGCTTAACTTTGGCCAGTCTACTGATCCTGAGGAGCCAGCTCAAAGCGGCCGGGCTGAGTTCCCGCAGGTCGGTTAAATCTACAACCGCCCTATCGGCATTTCTGAAGCGTTCCTCCACTATCCGCAGATCCAGGCGCGCGCCTGCCCTAATATTTAGCGTTTTTTCTTCTCCAGACAACTCTACCGCCTTGACGCCAGGAATAGCCTGGAGAGCCTCGTTTACAGTGTCCAGATTCTCCCTGGCGAAAAACCTCGCTTTTATTTCCGTGCCTTCAAAACCATGCTCCTTAATCTCATCAAACGAGGGCTTAACCTCAATAATTTCCACCAGTTCCTCCAGGGCCCTTATCACCACGCAAGCGCGAGCTGCCTTCATATCGCAGCTATCCTCGAGTTTGATTAATATTTCTTTCGGGCCTGCATGAGCGCCAGCATCATGCCCACCGTGAGCCAGATACTCCAGTTTATTCACCAGGTTACTCAGCTCAAGGACGCCCTCGTCCTTCCCGCAGAATTTGTCGGCAAGCCCTTTTAGAGCGTCAAGAGAATTTAGCAACGTGTCGATAATTTCCCCGGAAGAAGAAATCTTCCCTTTCCTCATGCCGTCTAGCAGGTCTTCCATACGGTGGGCCAGAGAAGCCATTTCCTCAAAACCCACCGTTGCTGCATTGCCTTTAAGGTTGTGGGCAATCCTGAAAATATCGTCTATACAGGTGCGGTCGGTGGGGTTCTTTTCCAGGAACACCAGCTTGCTTTCTAATTCCTGGAGCTGTTCAGCGGTTTCTTCCAGAAAGGCCTCCACGTAGGGAAGGGATTCTTCGCTATACATTGTTCCTAACACCTCCGCTTAATGATCTGTCTGCTGGAACTGCCCCCACATACGATGCGGGTCCAGAACCAGCAAGATACTCCCATCCCCAAGAATGGCCGCCCCGGCAAAACAGGAACCGGAACCAAAACCTGCTGGAAGAGACTTAAGCACAACATCCTCTTGACCCAGGAAATCATCTACGACCAGCGCAAAGCCGCTCGTCAGGATCACCAGGCACAGCTCTTCGTCACCGGTCTCTTTTTTGCCCTCCCCGAAAAACTCACCCAGGAAAAGCACGGGCATTAACTCACCGCGGATCACGGCAACCCTTTTTCCTTGCATGCTGGCCAGATCATCAGGGCGGACTTTAACCATTTCCCTTACATCTGCGATTGGTAACCCGTACTTCCTGCCGTCCTGCACCACCAGCAGGACGCGCGAGGTGGCTAAAGTGAGCGGAAGCTCCATTCTCACCCTGGTGCCGGAACCGGGAGTTGTTTTGATTTTTACGCTCCCTCCCAGGCTGTGCACGGCTGCCCTGACCGCATCCATGCCCACCCCTCTTCCCGAAACTTCTGTCACTTCTTCCATCGTGCTGAAACCGGGGGCAAAGAGAAACTCGATCAGCTGTTCCTCGGTCAAGGTTGTGGCCTCCTCCGCTGACACGAGCCCGACCGAGACCGCTTTCTGCCGCACGCGCTCTACGTCGATGCCCCGGCCATCATCCTCCACCTCCAGCAGCATTTTGCTCCCCTCCCTGAGGGCCCGGAGAGTTATTGTACCCGTGGCTTCTTTTCCCTGGGCCAACCTTTCCTCAGCAGGCTCTAGACCGTGGTCTATAGCATTGCGCACCAGGTGGACCATGGGCTCGCCGACCGCTTCCATAACGGCCTTATCGATTTCCGTCTCCTCTCCTTCCAAACGCAACTCGACCTCTTTACCAAGCTCCCTGGCCAGATCGCGCACCATGCGCGGAAACTTCCGGAAGAGATAACTGGCCGGGAGGAGCCTCATGTCCATCACGGCATCTTGCAGCTCCCGAACCAACCTGTCCAGCCCCGCATGTTGCTCTTTTAGCTCTCCGGCCACTTCAACCAGGCCGTATTCCCCTTCCACCTTCCTGGCTACGTAAAGCAGAGCATTGCACGTCACCACCAGTTCGCCTGCCAGCGCCATCAGGTAATCCACCTTGGTTTCATCCACCCGGATGCTCTTGCCCGCGGCAGCAGGGGCAGGCACTTTGGTTCCTTCAGATTTCCCGGAAGCTGAAACAATTGGAGCACTTTCTTTTGCAGTCAAACTCCTGGCCATTTTCTCGGCTTCGTCCAGGAGGGAAAAGAATTCTCTCTGCCGTTCGGAACCCGGGTTATCCAGGAATTCCTCTGCTTTTTTTCTTATCTCGGGCCTGTTAAAATATGTACCTATCCCCGCTAAAATTCTGGCTGCCGAGAGGACCTGACGCGGAAAATCTTCCTGGCTACCCGGCTGCATGAAGCGTTCTTTCTGTTGCGCTAAAATCATCTGTAGAGTTTCTGTTTCTTCTTTAGTTAATTGATCATCTAAAGAAGAAACGCTTTTTTCCCGTCGAAATTTTTCTTCACTAATCACCTGGGCGTCAGGAAGAAAAACTGGCTTTTCTTCTGGCTCTGCATTATTACTCTTGCTGCTTCCGGGAAATACTGGTAAAACGGCTAACCGGGCGCCCGGTGAGTCTCCCAGTATTGTACGAAGAGCATTTTCCAGAGCATGGGCACCGAAATCAGAACTAAGGTAAAAATGCAAGGACAGGCAGGAGGACAAATCCTTTGCCTGGCTGGTGTTCATGCCTTCTGTTCCGCTTACCAGAACGCGGAGCACCTCTCCGCAGGAGGCCAGCTTACCGTAAACAGCCAGCAAATCGAGTGATTCATCCGCAGCCTGCACCTCCAGGCTCACTTCATAAAGACACTTGTTTACTTCTACCTGACCGGCCAATAAATCAAGGCTTTCTTCTGTTTTTTGAGAAATGTGGACTGAGTCAGCACCGCTAAGCAGTTGGTTCAACCGGTCAATCCTTTCCCGGCACGCTTCCTCGTCCATTTGCAGATCTCCTTCTTTTTCTGCGTTCTCCACGGCCTCCAGCAAAAACTCAAAGATGCCGCCGAGGAGCTCGGTTAATTGCACCGAAACGGCAGCTTCGCCCGCTTTTAACCGGTTGAGAACCCTCAGCAAATAAATCGCCAGCCCGTGCCAGGATTCCAGCCCGCACTCTTTCGTAACTTCAACCAAACCTTTTACTTTTTCCAGGAGCTGATTTAATGCCTCACCGCCAGGCTCTTGGGCCAGGGAAAAGGCTAAAAACCCGGTTTTGTCAAGAACTCCTTTAATCTTTTCCAAATTCATTTTTCGCCCGCTACCTCACTCCAGAGATAATCTTGGTCAGAAAAAGAAGCCTTTCCGGTCTTACCGGCTTTACCAGGAAGAGGTTGGCCCCGGCCCGGTAACCTTCCAGGCGGTCGCTGTCCTTTGCTTCCGTCGAGATGATCACCACCGGCACCCCGGCCCCTCTCTCATCCTCCCTTAGCTGCCGCACCAGCTCGTAACCTGACATCTTGGGCATGTTTATGTCCACAATGAAAAGGTCGTAATCAAACTCCACCGACTTTTCCAGGGCTTCGTAACCGTTGGCCGCCTGGTCCACAGTAAAGCCGGCTTTGCTCAAGATAGAAGTGTAGTAACCACGCACCGTAGACGAGTCGTCCACCACCAGCACCCGTGCGGTCATCTCCCCTTCACCTCATTTCTGATATATAATTGCCTCCTTGAATTTCCTCAGCCTGAAAATAGGGGTAATGCGGCTCATGGATTCCGAGTGCCCGAGGAAGATGAAGCCGCCTTTCCTCAAGGCGTCGTAAAAGTAAAGGGCCACCTCCCTGCGGGAAGCGTCGTCAAAGTAGATGAGGACATTGCGGCAGAAGATGGCATCGAAGTCCGCCATTTTCCGCATGTTTTCCCGGTCGAGAAGATTAAGCCGGTAAAAGAGTATCTGGTGGCGTAGCTCTGGATGCACCTCGAACTGTTCCCCCACCCGGCGGAAATACCGGGCAAGGTAGACATCCGGAACGTCTTTGACGGCGCGCCCGCCGTAAAGGCCTTTTTTCGCTTGCTCCAGCACGTCCGTATTCAAATCCGTGGCGTGAATTTCCCAGGTGACAGGTAGTCCCTTAGTCATTTCCCTCATAATGATGGCTAAAGTATAAGCTTCTTCCCCCGTGGAGCAGCCGGCGGACCAGAGGCGCACCCTTTTGGGGTGCTGACCGTTTTTGCTCTGCAGGATCTCGGGGAGTACTTCTTCGGCAAAGCAGCGCAATTGCTGATACTCACGGAAAAAGTAGGTCTCGTTGACGGTCAGGGCGTTGAGGAGTTCTTGCAGTTCACATCCGGAGAGATCAAACCGCATCCAGGCAAAATATGTGCGGAAGTTGTCCAGATTAACGGCGCGCATGCGCGCTTTTACACGCTTTTCCACGTAGTAAAGCTTCTTTTCTTCAAAGTAAATGCCGGTCTTCCGGTAGATGTAATCCCGAAGTTTAACGAATTCCTCGATAGTCAATCCTAATCCTCCCCCGCCAGCGCCGCATAGAAGGCTTGCGGCACCGGGAAAACAGGTTTCCGCTCCATCCCCTCTATACCTCCATTTTCCTCAAGGCTTCCTCAACTGCGTATTCCAAAAACGGATCGGAAAAGCGTTCTCTTACTTTTTCTACTGCTTCCCGGTCCTCGCTGCGCAAGCCCATTTCGCCCACGTATTCCACCGCAGCGGCTACCACGTTGATATTTTCATCTTCTTCCACAACCCGGCGCAGAAGTTCCACCGCCTCCTTTACCTTAAGTTCCCCCAGAACGTCCACGGCAAACAGCCGGACGTCCGGGTCAGGATCCCGCAAGAGTTTCCTGGCCACCCCCAGCGATGTGCGTTGCAACAACCGCATTATTTCTACTGCCGCATTTCTTACGTAGGCGTCTTCACTGCGCAAGAGCTCAGCGCATCCTTTTACTACAGCCTCCGTACCAATGGTAATCAAGGTGGTTACAATGGCCTCCTGTACCGGGCGGCTTTTCTCTTCTCCCAGTCTTTTTACCAGGTACTCCACAACGTCATCCTGGGGAAAGCCACAAAGGTCAAAGGCCGCATAGTATCTTTCCCTTTCTTCCGGGTGAAAGGATAAAGTGTCCATGAGCTTTTTGACCTGGCTGTCCTTCAATCCCTCTTCACTCCTTTAATGATCTGCTCGGCAATGAGATAGGAAGGAGCCACCACTTCGGCACCGCCCCTGAGGTAAGCTTCTCTGGGCATGCCCCAGACTACCGCGGTTTCTTTCGCTTCAGCAATGGTGTAGCCGCCCTGCCTCCTTATTTCCACCATCATGTCTGCCCCGTCATCGCCCATCCCGGTAAGGAGCACCCCTACAACATTCCGGGGCTGCACCTTTTCCAGGACAGATTGCATGGTTACATTAACCGAAGGCATGTATAAAACGTCGGCCGGTTGCCGGCTAAGCCTGGCCACCAGGACGCCACCGGGCTTTTTCTCTACTTTTAAATGATAACCTCCTTTAGCTACCAAAACCTTTCCCGGCGCCAGTTCGTCGCCGTCGGCCGCCTCTTTGACGGCCATCCGGCAGCTCTGGTTGAGGCGCTGGGCAAAGGACGCCGTAAAGTTTTGCGGCATGTGCTGCACTACGAGCACCGCGGCGGGAAGATCTTGCGGCAGGCAGGGCAGAATATCCATGAGGGTGCGGGGGCCACCGGTCGACACTCCGATGACCACCACTTTAAGTGAATGCTGCCCGGGGTCTGGCTTAAGGCGCGGGCCAGGCAGACGCGGACCTAAAATGCGTTCCTTCTCCGGTCGTCGCAGCCTTACCCTGGCCCGCGCCGCTGCTTTTACCTTCGCGATGATTTCTTCTCTCAGGTGTCTTATGCCGAGAGAAACTGTCCCGTCGGGCTTGGCCACGAAATCCACCGCGCCTAACTCCAAAGCTTCCAGTGTGGTGAGTGCCCCTTCCTGAGTGAGGGAGGAAACCATGACCACCGCGCAGGGCGCCTTTAAGAGGATGTGCTGGAGGGCAGTGAGGCCGTCCATTTTTGGCATATTTACGTCCATCGTGACAACGTCAGGCCTTTGTTCCAAAGACTTTACTACCGCTTCCTCGCCGTCGCGGGCGGTATCCACCACCTCTATCTGGGGATCGGAAGAAAGCATCTCCTTAAGGATTCTTCTCATGAGAGCAGAATCGTCAGCTATCAATACCCGGATCCTCTGCGATTTCCACGCTCCGCCCAAAGTCCACCAACTCCTCCTTTTCTTTAAAGGAGAGGACTTCCTTCATGTTCAACACGATAATCAGCCGCTCACCTTCCCCGGCTTTCGCTATCCCCCTGATAAAACGGGTGTCCACCGAACCGGTCAAGAGATCCGGCGTCGCTTCGATGGCCAGCCGGGAAACCTTCAGCACTTCCCGCGCCGAATCAACGACAAGGCCGGTCAAAAGCCCATCTATCTCCACCACTACGACCCTCGTATGCTCGTCCCTGGCACATTCTTCCATCCCAAATCTTTTTCGAAGGTCGATTATGGGGATGATGGTTCCGCGGAGGTTAATCACTCCCTCTACAAAATGCGGAGCTTTGGGCACGGCCACTATATCCGGAACCCTGATGATCTCTCGGACCTCGGCGATGCCCGCGGCAAATTCTTCCTTGCCGAGTTTAAAAGTCACCAGCTGTTCTTCCTGTTCATCCATGCTGACCACCTCCTCTTCTTCTCCACTATCCACTGCTCCGTCCACTTTCAGGAGGTCGCCCAAGGCGAGGAAACCAGCCGGGTCCAGCACGTATACCAGCCGCTTTCCTTCCGCTATCTTGCACACCCCGCTTATTCCTTCTCCGCCCCCGGTGCGCAACAGGACCGGTACGGGGTCAATAAGCGCCCTGGAAATGCGGAGCACCTCCGTTACCGCGTCGACCACCAGGCCCACGGAAAAATTCCCCTTTTGCTGGTCGCAAAAGTTCACTACTACTATGCGCGCCCGGTCATCCATTTCCTTATCTTTTAGTTGAAAAAGGGCACGCAGGCTGACCACCGGCAGAACGTGGTTCCGCAGGGTTATAATTCCGAGAAGGTACGCGGGAGCGTCGGGCACCCGGTTAATTGTCTCCGGCAGGTGAACGATTTCCTGCACCATCCCGATGTCAACCCCGTATTCTTCCTCCCCGACCCGAAAGCTGACGAGCTGAACATTTTCTTCTTTCTCTTCTTTCTTTTTCTCCTCCGCTCGGGCAAGCCCCAGAGATTCAACGGCACCCGTGACCCGGTCCCGGGTTTCCTCGGTCTTCATAAGATGGGCCGGATCTAATACCATCACCAGGCGTTTGCCCGCCGCCAGCCTGGCTATGCCCTTGAGAAACTCTGCCCTGGTTTCCTCTTTTTTGACTTCTTCTATTTCGTCGGCGGCTATGTTTACCACCTCGGATACCTTGTCCACGATGAAGCCCAGCCGCTTGCGGCCGTCGTCCAGGACGATAACTCTGCTGGCATCGCTCAAGGGCTGCTTCTCCAGGCCAAACCTGACGCTTGTGTTCACTACAGTGAGGATATTCCCCCGCAGGTTGGCCAGCCCTTCCAGATAGGGCGGGGTCCGGGGAACCTTCACCATCCCCGGGACCCGGATTATCTCCTGGACGTACTCGATTTCTACGCCGTAAGCTTCACTGCCCACGGAAAAGACAACATACTGCACAAACCATCCCTCCCCGCCGTTACAGCTGCTGCAGTTCGTCCGCCAGCGCGGCTATCTCTTCGATGGCCCTGGACAGTTCCTGCATTCCCTGGGCCTGCTGCCTGCTGGCGGTCGCGGCCTGTTCGGAAGCCGAAGCTGCTTCCTGGGCCGCCTGGGCAATCTGATCTACCGCTTTTCTGGCCTGCTCAACGGCTGCGGCAATCTGGTCCGCATTCTCGTTGATTTCCCTGGTGCCACCTAAAACGGCCTTCATGTCCTCTTCGATGCGTACCAGATCTTCGGTGGTCTTTTTCGCTTTTTCTACCTCCTGCCTTGTCACTTCCCCTATCTCTTCAATGTCCTTTAACACCACGTTTACCTGGCCCTGGATGCCCTTCACCTGGTCCTTGATTTGATCGGCGTTGCGGGCGCTTTCCTGAGCCAGGTTGCGGATGTCGGAAGCGACCACGGCGAACCCTTTGCCGTATTCGCCGGCACGCGCCGCCTCAATGGCCCCGCTGACCGCCAGCATATTGGTCTGGATGCCTACAGTAACAATTGTATCCACTATCTTGTCAATCTGCCTTGCCCTCTCTTCCAGAGCTTTGACTTTCTTGACATTTTCTACGTTAGCCTCCAGGGCCAGGGAAATCCCCCTGATCAATTCGTCCACGTTAACTTTGTTGCGGGCCAGGATTTCAGACAGGGCCTCTACCTTCTGGAGGGAAGCACCGGCCTGCTCACTGATGAATCTGACCCCGCTTTCTATCTGGGCAGCGGCGCCGGCAGACTCTTCTGCCGCCCTGGCCTGGGCTTGCGCCCCCTTGGAAATCTGGTCCAGGGCCGCCATGATCTCCTGGGCAGACCGGGTAGATTCCTCAATAGCCGCCGAAAGCTCCTCTGCTGCAGCGGCCAGGCCTTCTGCCGATTTGGAAACGTCGGTGGACCGCTTGAGGTCTTCGGCCATTTCGGCCAGCTCACTTGCTGAGGTGCTGATGTCACTTAAAGCTTTGGCCTGTTGATCTACAGCTTTTAAGGCTTCCTCTGCCCCGCCGGACTGCTCCTCTGCCGTCCTGGCAATTTCATTTGCCCCCTGCTGGAAGAGCTGAATGCTGCGCATGGACTCCTGGGAAAGATTGTTGATCTGCCCTGCTGCCGTCACCACCTCTTCCATAGCGGCCCTGATATTTGCCAGGTCATCAGTAATCGCTCTACCCTTTTCTGCCTCCTGCCGGGCACTGGCGGCGGCCTGATTAATGGCATCGGCCACCACTTTCACATCCTGCTGGATGGCCGTAATCAGCTCGCGGATGTCGTTGGCTGCTTTCTCCGAGGTCTCCGCCAGAGTTCTCACCTCGTCCGCCACCACGGCAAACCCCTTGCCGTGATCTCCGGCCCGGGCCGCTTCAATGGCCGCATTAAGGGCCAGCAGGTTGGTCTGGTCGGCAATTTTAACCACAGTGCGCACAATACTGCCAATGTTTTCGGCCAGCTTTTCCAGCTCGGCCACCAGCCTGGCCGACTCCTCATTTTTGGCGGCAGCCAGATTAACGCCTTCCGCAAGTTTCTCAATGTCGGAGCTGACTTCTTTTACCAGCAGCTGGATGGCTTTTCCCCGGTCTAAAGCCGCGGCGGCATTTTCTGCTGCCTTTCGTGCGCTTTTTTCAATCTGATTGATAGCGGCAAGTGACTCTTGAGTGGCGCTGCTGGCCTCCTCGGCCCCGCTGGCTATCTGCTCCATGGCCGAGCGCAGCTCCTCCACCGCTCCAGAGGCTTCTTCCACTCCGGAGGAAAGCTCTTCGGTGGCTGCGGCAATGCGCTCGGCTATCTGCTGCTGTTTGGCGAAGGTTCTGGCCTGCCTGCGCTGAGCTTCCAGTTTCTTTTGCTCAACCTTCTTTGCGTCAAAATCTGCTTTGCCTTCAGTCTTCTGCACCTGCGTCCTTGCTGGCGGAGGTGCTAACTTTTTCTCCTCAATCATTAAACAATACCTCCTTAAATTTTTTCTTCATATGGCGCACCAAATGGCTTGCCACATTACGGCTGTGAACCGCGCTCACCCGGTCTCTGGCCGCCTGGACAAAAAACAATGCCTTTGCGAGTTCCACCACAACAACACCCCATTTCTCCCGGCGTCTGCTATTAAATTTTGTCACCACCTCCCCAAAAACAAAAGCAGGTACCGGTGGTAACCCAAAAAAGATACCACCCGTACCTGCTGGTATTTTTTTACTAGGACACGGGAAATATATTCAAGAAGCGAAGAAAAAATAGAAAGAAAACTCTTCGCAGGTTTATGTAAAATATCGATTATTAGGTCAGGTGGGGTTACCCCCCCCCCCCCCCCCCCCCCCCCCCCCCCCCCCTTGCCTTTTTATGGCTTAACCCTAAAAATTTTTTCCAATTCCCCTTCAAAAAGTGCTTGACTTTTTACCGCTGCGCTCTTAATTAATGATCATCCTCAAGGACGAGATTACCTTCGCGAAAGCAGTGAATATAAAATGATTATACTCCCGAAAGGCAATTCTGGCCAGACCGCGAAACCCCTTACTTGTCAAAAGCAGGTCCATTGGGCTAAAATAGGGAAGGTAGTCAAGCATATACTTAAGAAAAAAAATAAAAAATTAGGAGGTAAGAGAATGTACTGGTCCCAGAAAGGTCCTGTTAATACTGACGAGACTATTGCCCTGGCGGTGAAGAGGGCGCGGGAATTATCCATTGACCACATCGTGGTAGCCTCCTGCAGCGGGGAAACGGCAAAAAAACTTATCGGCAAGGTCCCCCATGTGGTCTGCGTAACACACCACGTGGGCTATACCGCTCCGGGAGAGGATGAAATGCCCCCCGGCGTGCGCGAAGAACTGACGGCCAGGGGAGTACGCCTGCTTACCACCACCCATCTCATGGGCGGGCTGGACCGGGGGGTGCGGAACAAATTCGGCGGCGTTTATCCCGCTGAAATCATTGCCCAAACCCTGCGCATGCTGGGGCAGGGTTTAAAGGTGTGCGTGGAAATCGCTGTCATGGCGCTGGACGCCGGGCTGATCCCGGCGGGCAAAGAGGTGGTGGCCGTTGCCGGAACAGGAACGGGTGCCGATACCGCCGCGGTAATTCTTCCTGCCCATGCCAACCGCTTTTTTGATACCAGGGTTAAGGAAATTATTTGCAAGCCCAGGGAATTTTAACGTCCAAATAAGATAACACAATAAACCCTAAACAGAGAATTATGTCATCACAATTATAAATTTGGATTAAAAAATTTTTTTGTTTAGCAGGAAAATGACCTGCGCTTCAAGAATAAATGTAAATATATCATTTTTTGTACGGGGAGGATCTTCATGGGCAAGAAAATTACCGTTACGGTCATCAAAGCGGATGTAGGAGGCTGTGTAGGACATTCGTCCGTCCACTCCGCCCTGATTGAAAAGGCCCAGGGCATGCTTAAGGGCAGTTCCCTCCTGATAGACTCCTATGTAGCCCATGTAGGCGACGATATTAACCTGATTATGACCCACGAACTGGGCCGGAATAACGGTGAAATCCACCAGCTGGCCTGGGATACTTTTGTAGCCTGCACTGAAATAGCCAAGAAACTGAAGCTTTACGGCGCGGGCCAGGACCTGCTGGCCGACGCCTTTTCCGGCAACATCAAGGGTTTAGGTCCCGGAGTAGCGGAGATGGAGTTTGAAGAGCGCAAGAGCGAACCCATTATAATTTTAATGGCCGACAAGACGGAACCGGGAGCCTGGAACCTGCCCCTGTACAAAATTTTTGCTGATCCCTTTAACACCGCCGGGCTGGTCATCGACCCCAGCATGCACGACGGGTTTATTTTCGAGGTGCGGGACCTGATTGAAAACACCCGTGTTACTTTCTCGGCCCCCGAGGAAATATATGACATGCTGGTATTTATCGGCGCTCCCGGCCGCTACTGCATCAAGCGCGTTTTCCACAAGAGATCGGGGGAAATTGCCGCCGTATCCAGCACCCAGCGGTTAAATCTGATGGCCGGTCGCTACGTAGGCAAGGACGACCCGGTGTGTATCGTACGCTGCCAGAGCGGTATGCCGGCGGTTGGGGAAGTGCTGGAACCCTTCACTAAACCCCACCTGGTCAGCGGCTGGATGCGCGGCTCCCACAGCGGCCCTCTGATGCCGGTCAGCCTGCAGCAGGCCACCCCATCCCGTTTTGACGGCCCGCCCCGGGTGGTCGCCCTTGGCTTCCAGCTGGCCGAAGGCAAGCTCATTGGTCCCCAGGACTTCTTTGCCGACCCGGCCTTCGACCAGGCCCGGCAAATGGCCAACGAAATAGCCAGTTACATGCGCAGTCTGGGACCCTTTGAACCCCACCGGCTGCACCTGGACGAAATGGAATATACCACCATGCCCCAGGTATTGAAAAAGTTAAAGGATCGTTTTGAAAAACTCCGCTAAACCACTGAATCGGGTAGATAGAGGCTGCTAACCTCAGACCTCTCACCCACCGGACGTGCAGCTCCGCATCCGGCGGTTCGCCAAGCTGGACGGGTTGCCAAGTAGCGTTTGGTTAGACTGAGCAGGCCCTGAACCCGCCTGCAGGCGGTGCTCAGGGCCTGTTCATTTTTTTGTTTACTTTAATATTTTATCTTCATCCAGATCGGCGATGCCCGCCTCGCTGAAACTGGCCATCTCGTTAATCACCCGGCAGGCCGCCTCCACCAGGTGCATGGCCAGGGCCGCACCGGTTCCTTCACCCAGGCGCATGTTCAGGTAAAGCATGGGTACCAGTCCTAAATACTCCAGCATCAAACGATGGCCCTGTTCGCCGGAAAGATGAGAAGCAATCATAAATTCCTTCACCCGGGGCTGCAGGGCAACCGCCACCATGGCCGCCGCAGTGGTAATAAAGCCGTCGATGACCACGGGCACCCGCCGGGCGGCTGCCCCCAGAATAACCCCGGCCAGGCCGCCAATCTCCAGCCCACCCACTTTGGCCAGCACGTCCAGAGCGTCTGCTGGATCGGGCCGGTTCACTTCCAGCGCCATGGCTACCACTTTTATCTTCTGGCGCAGAACCTGGTCGTTGACCAGGGTGCCCCTGCCGGTAACCTCCTCGGGGGTATAACCACCCAGCACCGCGGCAATGGCGCTGCTGGGAGTGGTGTTTCCGATGCCCATATCGCCAAGGCCAATCAAAGTGGCTCCCCGGTCGATCTCCCCCTGGACAACCTCAATACCCACTTCCACCGACCGTACCGCTTCCTCCCGGGTCATGGCCGGGCCGCGGGCAATGTTCCCCGTCCCGGGACGCACTTTCCGGTTAAGCACACCGGGGTAATCTACCGGCACCGCTACTCCCACGTCCACCACTACCAGGCGGGCGCCGGCCAGCCGCCCCAGCACGCCGATACCGGCCACCCCCGAAAGGAAAGCCGGAATCTGCTGGTGGGTGATCTCCTGGGGCGCCACACTCACTCCCTCGGCCACCACACCGTGATCCCCGGCCATAATGATAATCACCCGGTCGCCAACCACGGGGCGGGGGTTGCCGGTAATACCGGCCAGTTGGACGGCCAGCTCCTCCAGCCGGCCCAGGCTGCCAGGTGGCTTGATCAGACTGTCCAGCCGTTTTTTGGCTTCAGCCATGGGCTCCAGGTATAGCGTTCCCACTTCGGCAATGGTCTTTTCCAGCAGCAAAACGATCAACCTCCCACGTGTTAAAGTTCAGATTAAATTAAAAAGTCCACAGCCCGAACAAGGCCGTGGACTTTACCATCATCCAGCGGTGAAAGAATCAGCAGGCAGGTCTCCTGGCTCCGGTTCCTCACAACCAACCGCCTTCCCAGCCAGCACTCACCAGTGATATGATTAAACCATGCTGTTACATTTCCATTGCTGAAACAAGTGCCATCGCATGTATCAGCTCATCAGTGAGTTATCCCCACTTTCCAACCTAGCCGGTTTTGGCCCTCGTTCGCTCCGGTGAGCCTCGCGGGCCAAACTAATACTCGGCTCAAGTCGCTCGCTACCCAGCCAACCGGCTGAATAACTGGGGATACTTCAGCAGCTCATCAGTGAGTGCCTTGCCAGTGGCTTATACCGTTGGAGGTTGCTCCCCGATCACAGTGGCGGGACCGCTCAGGATTTTCACCTGATTCCCTATTCTCCCCCGGTTAAAAACGGGGGCACCTGCTGATGTTTAATATTTGCCTGTTGATGTAGTTGTTAGTTCTACGTGCCCGGATATTTTTCCTGCCATGAATCTGAAATTAAAATTTACCGGTATCACTTTACCGGGCGATCAAAATAAATGTTCTTGCCTGTAGCAGAAATGGGAATACCCACCACAATGGGACCCTGGAGTAAACCCATCTGGCGGGCCACCGTACCCACCCGGTACATGATCCGGTTGTCGGCGTTAAAGAGGCTGGCCGTTTTGACCGCCGATCCCAGGGCAATACCCACATCTAAAAGACGCCAGGCGCACAGAGGTCCAGGAAACTCCGGTCCTTCGTGGCTTTGTAAATCCTCACACCGGCTGTAACCGCAGGCTCCGCAATTTAAACCTAAAGGCTTGTTTTCCGTCAGGGAAATGAGCAATACTGCATCGGAGCGGCGTACATTATCGGCATCACGGTCGAAATTAACCTTGCCCCGCTCCCTTCCAAAGCGTTCCATTTCATCAGCCAGCCGGGAGAGCTCTTCTCCCGACAGCACCCGGGTACCCACATAATCCTGGCCGAGCCCCTTGGGAGCGGTCCGGGCCGACAGGGCCATCAATTGAGCGACCATTAAAATAGCCTCGCGCAAACCCATCACCTTCCCTGATTGCATTAATTTCCGGGGACAATATCCAGTTCTCCCTCTTTATTGAGACGGGCTTTAAAGGAGCCCATTTCCTGCGTAAGAACCAGGCGGCGCTGCCCCACCTGCACCACGGACCCTGGGAAGGCCCGCTTTACTCTGATTACCCCGGCCACCCCTACCCGGACCACCGGAGGCACCCCCAGGGCGCTGCCCAGTTCCTCTATTTCGGCGTTGCCCTCACAAAAGACCTCCCCGCCTTTGAATGAACCTTTAACCACCACATCCTGCCCGGCATTAATGGTGGTATTGACACACCCCCGCCGGGTCACATAGACGTTGCCGGAGCTCTGGATGGTGGAACTCATGGCCGAAGGGATCACCACATCGGCCGGGTTTTCAGCAGTCTCCTGCAGCAGGGCGGAGGCAGATTCCACATCCTTGATTACATCGCCAAAACTTTTTACCGTCAGGGGATTCAGCCCCACCAGGCAGTTTAAGGAACGGCCGCATCTGGCCAATTCATCGGGCACCTCTGCCCTGATGGCGGCAATTTCCCGCAGGGTGTTTTTCACCAGGGAACGCAGGTTTTTGAATTTTGTATCCATCAGGGTCATAAGGACCCGCCCGAAGTCTACCCGTTCTAAATTGTTTCCCTGGTACCGCTTTAACTGCTCCAGAGCCTGCTTGAGAAGGTCCAGGTTGTATTGAATGTCCCGGAGCATGAAGGAAAGCTTTTTGGCCCCCGGAAAACCGCTACCGGCCCGCAGTTTACTGCCGATCACCCCCCGGTGTACCTGCAACTTGCCCCCGCTGATCACCGTGGCCCGGGTCACCAGTCCGGTAATTTCTACATAGCCGGTAGCCTGAACCTTCATGGCCTCGCAGACATTGCCCAGAATTTTTATATCCCCTCTAAACCTGATGTTACCGCTTTTAATGCAGACATCCCCTTTGTGGACCAGCAGGGATTCAACGTAAAAAACAAAAGTGTTCCCCGCCTGCTTATACCAGGGCCGCCCGTTAACCAGGGCCACCACCCGGGTACCATTTTCCTGTAGTTCCACCCCTTTCCCCGCCCGCAGCTCCAACAGCCGCGGCGGCGGGGGAGGCAGATCCTCACCGGTCACGGCCCTGCCGGGTAGTCCGGGCCGTGGGGGGTGCTTTACTGCCAGCAAGGTTCCGGCTTCCACAGAAACAATGGTACTGGTTTCCCGGAAATCAACGCGCTTTCCCCCATCCACAGCCCTTTCGAGAAGTGTTCCGTCGTCAAAAAGCACTTCCAGCCGCTCATCCACACCCGGTTGCGGCGGCTCCCCTTCCGCCACCAGCAGCGGCTCTGATTGGGGACTCGCGGCAAACGAGATTACCGCATCTTCTTTAATTCCGAAAACCACTCCTGCCGCCTGCAGCGCTTTTTGAATTGATTCCGGATCCAGAACGGCAACTTCCCCCGGAGCAGAAACATAAGCTTTCATTTTATCCTCGCTAATGACTACCTTCAGGCTCCGGTATTCATCGACCATTATTCCCTCCCTCCCATGCCGCCACACAACAGCTATTTAATATATCTTTCGGAACGTCGCGGTGAAAAATAAGGAGGCCAAGTAATTTTCCTTTATTAAAAGAACTTCGCTTCTTTTCGAGGAATTCCTGCCAGGCACACCGCTTAATTCCAAACGGCAATACAAACTGAGGAGTTGAGTAAATTTTTGTCCCCTGGGGCAGGAATTTTTTCTTCCCACTCGAAATAAATCAAGTTAAAGGCCTGTTCTTAAGGGGGGAGAAACATGTACCACCCGGGAGAGATAAAAACACCCGGACTGGAACTGCTCCTGGTTTTCCTGCGCTTGCTCTATTTCACCGGCGCCATGTTGCTGGTGGCCGGAATAGGCGTTGTTCTACAGGCACCCGCCGTAGTCACCGGCGTTGTGGCCGGGATTGCCGCCTGTATCCTGCTGTCAAGCGGCCTCTTTGAGGTGACCACCTATCGTTGTCCCCACTGCGGGAATGTCACCCGCACCATCAAGGATTTCGGTTCCTACCGTTGCTCCAGCTGCGGGCAAGAAAGTTACATCACAGGCATGTAAAAAACAACGGTCCCCCGGCGGGGACCAAATTTATTTTAACCGGTGCATAGAGAAAGAAAAGGGAACGACACCATAAACCGGCTTTTAGTGAACCAGCGCCCGGCTCCAAACGTCATCGAAATTATTCCCTACGGCCACCACAACACCATCCACGAGGGCCAGCCACTGGCCCTGGCACTGCACCAGAATAACCCCCTCAGCCGCCATACCCGCACCTCCTCCCGGATAAAAAATTTTAGGCCACCCCAACCGGGTGGCCTTGTCCTGTCAGCTAAACTAAATTTGGACAAACCATCAGGTTGCAGGCGAGAAAAAGGCAATGACAAAGAGGCCGCGCATTTGCATGCCCGACCGGGTCATGGTAGTCATGCCGTTGATCATACTCGCCAGCAACATGTACAAAAAAACCTCCTTACCCAGAATCAGTATACCACCAAATACCCTCTGCAGACAAGGGGTAATTAAGCCGATTCCGCCAATTCCCGGGAAAAAATAACATCATTCACCTCGCCCTTAGCTTGCGCCCCGGCAAAACAAACTATGCGAAACGCATTAAAAAACAGCCCTGGATAAACACTAAGGGTAATCTTGAATGAGCGCGGATACTGCCATTAAGGTGGAAGTGCCGAAATAGGAGGGAACCAGAAGTGGAAAATGCCCCCCCAATACCTGCCGGCCATTGTGAACCCGTCCCCCAGCCGGAGGAAGAAAAAGTCGGGATCTGGATCAACGACCGGCCCGTAAAAGTACCCAAAGGGATGAATTTGCTGGAGATCTGCCGCGCCGAAGGTATCGATATCCCCAGCCTTTGCTACCTCCCGGGCGTCCACGAAGCCGGCATATGCCGTGTCTGTCTGGTGGAAGTGGAAGCCAACGGCAGAAGAACCCTGCAGGCTTCCTGCGTCTACCCGGCCAGCGAAGGTATTAAGGTTTACACCCACAGCCCCCGGGCCAGGCGGGCCCGGAAAAGGGTGGTCGAGCTGTTGCTCACGGAACACGAAGGGGAATGTCCCACCTGTGTGCGCAATCTCACCTGCGAGCTGCAGCGCCTGGCCGATGAAATGGGTATCCGCAGGGTAAGGGCTACCGGGGAACGGCGCCGTTATCCTGTAGCCAATAAAAATCCCTTTATCATCAGGGACTATAACAAGTGCATCAGATGCCGCCGCTGTGAGGCGGTCTGCCGGGAGATACAGGAGGTTGGCGTCCTGGGCCCGCGCAACCGGGGTTTTGACCTGGTCATCGGCCCGCCCTTCGGCAAGGATCTGGGCGAGGCAGATTGCATCAGCTGCGGCCAGTGTGTAATGGTTTGCCCCACCGGCGCCCTCACCGAAAGGGAATATATTGATGAGGTGTGGCGGGCCATTGAGGATCCGGATAAATTTGTGGTGGTACAGGCCGCCCCGGCCATCCAGGTCACTCTGGGAGAAGCCTTTGGCCTGGGAGCGGGAACGGTAGTGCGGGGAAAATTGGCCGCCGCCCTGCGGCGCCTGGGTTTTGACCGGGTCTTTACCACCGAACTGGCCGCAGACCTGACCATTGTGGAAGAAGCCCACGAACTGCTGGAGCGGCTGAAAGGGCACGGCAAACTGCCCCTGATCTCTTCCTGCAGTCCGGGATGGGTGAAATTCTGCGAATATTTCTACCCCGAATTTGTGGACAACCTGAGCACCTGTAAATCCCCCATGGAAATGTTTGGCGCCCTGGCCAAGACCTATTATGCGGAAAAAGAAGGCCTGGATCCCAAAAAGATGGTGGTCGTGGGGGTAATGCCCTGTACGGCTAAAAAATTTGAAGCCGCCCGGCCCGAACTGGTTACCCGGGGCTTAAGGGACGTGGATTACGTTTTGACCACCCGGGAATTGGCCCGGATGATCCGCCAGGCGGGTATCCGGTTTGATGAACTGGCAGATGAAGAATTCGACCAACCCCTGGGGTTGTCTACCGGAGCCGGCGTTATTTTTGCCGCCACCGGTGGGGTCATGGAAGCAGCCATACGCACCGCTTATGCCCTGGTGGAAGGCAGGGATTTGCCCACCCGGCTTGAATTCCGGGAATTCCGCGGACTGCGTGGCATTAAGGAAGCACGGCTTAAACTAAAGAACCAGACCCTGCGCCTGGCCGTGGCCCATGGCACCAGGAACGCCCGCCGCCTGCTGGAGCGGATCAAGAGGGGAGAAAAATTTCATTTTATCGAGATTATGGCCTGCCCGGGAGGATGTGTGGGCGGAGGAGGTCAACCCATCCTGGGACGATTGAACCGGCGGGAAGCAAACATGGTCCAACGCCGCATGCAGAGGGCCCAGGCTTTGTATAAAATAGATTTAAACAAAAAGCTTCGCCGAGCCCACGAAAACCCGGCGGTACAGCAAATTTACCGGGAGTTCCTCGGTCACCCTTTGAGCGAAAAGGCCAAAGAGATTTTGCATACCCATTATACTCCCCGGGTAAGAACGGATTACCGCTTGCTACATTAGAGAAAGTAACGTCAGAACACCCGGCTAAAAAAAACCGGGATTTTTCGTTGTCAGGCAGAGTACGGACCGGTAAACTATAAATATCGGGTCCAGCGCTGTAAAATATTTTGCGGAGGTTATTTCATGCGTCGCAAGCTATTACCCCTCCTCCCCGGTGCCGTCATTGGCAACGGCCGCATGCTGGCCACCATTAAAAATACCGGGGAACTCTACCGTTTGTTCTGGCCACACATTGACCAGGCACAGCATCTGGGTCAGTTTATCGCAGGTATCCGCCAAACCGCCCCCACCCCGGAAGGGGTCTGGTGGCTGCATGAGTCCCCCTGGCACGGCGAACAGCATTACCTGAACGAAACTCCCGTGGTTCTTACCTGCAGGCGCCGGGACGACGTGGCCCTTTTAGTGGAACAGGCCGATTTTATTCTGCCCGAAGAAGATGTCCTTGCCCGTCAGTACCGGGTGACCAATCTTTCCGACCGGGCACGCACTCTTAATTTAGCGGTCTACTGCACCTTTCTCATTGACGAATCAGCTCTTTACGATACCATGTACCTCGAGTTAACCCACCAGACGCTAATCCAATTCCGCCGCAACATTTTTCTGGCCTTAAGGGCCCCGGGTTACCCCCTGGTGGGGTATCATACCGGCCGCCGGGACACCCCCGGTGATCCTCTTGGACCGGCCAGCCGGGGCGAGTTTTACGGTGATTCTTCCACCCTGCGCGCCGGTGCCGGAGCCGTGGCCTGGGAAATGGGAGAGGTTATGCCCGGGGAAACCCGTGAATTGACCCTTTACCTGGCCGCCGCGTCCAGTGAAGCCGCCGTCCTTGAGCTGCTCTCCAGGGTCTCCGCTAAATCGGGACAACAGTGGCGGGAAGAAACGGCCGGTTTTTGGGAACGCTGGCTGGAACACCGGCCCCTATCGGGTGAACAGGGGGAAGAACACGGCGCTTTTCGCCGGTCCCTGATGGTTTTAAAACTCCTGACCAACCGGGAAACGGGCGGCAGCATTGCAGCCCCCGAATTCGACCCCTTTTATACCGGTTGCGGCGGATACGGCTATTGCTGGCCCCGGGACGGCATGTATACCGCCCTGGCCCTTGATGAGGCCGGCTATCACAGGGAGGCCCGGGAATTTTACCGTTTCGCCGCCCGGGTGCAAAATTCCGATGGAAGCTGGCAGCAGCGCTACTTTACAAATGGTTTTTGGGCCCCCACCTGGGGAAAACAAATTGACCAGGTAGGAGCGGTTTTGTGGGGCTACCACCACCATTTCAAACTGACCCGGGACCGGGAATTCTTGAACGAAATCTGGCCTTCAACTCTTTCGGGCGCCGCTTACCTGGTGGAACACCTTTCCCCAAACGGGTTGCCTGAACCGGGACTGGACCTGTGGGAAGACAACTTTATCCAGAGTACCTACGCGGCGGCAGCAATCTACGGGGGACTGAGAGGCGCCGCGGCCCTGGCCAAAAGCATAGGCGCACCCGAAAAGGCAAAAAAATGGAGCGAGGCAGCGGAAACTGTACGGAAATCCATTCTCACCCACCTCTGGAATCCCGGCCGGCAGTGCTTCCTGCGGGGGATCAACCGCCGGGTTAGCTGCTACGATTACCAGTGCGCCCTGGACCGGGGCGAACAGGCCTGGAAGGACAGGGAACCCTCGGGATTGTATGAAATTTACTGGGTGGAAAAGGACACCCGCATTGACTCCGCCGTTCTAGGCCTGGTGTTCCCCTTTGGGGTCCTCGAACCTGAACATCCCTTAATGGATGAAACCATAAAAAGTATAGCCCGGGTACTGGGCAACAACCGGGTAGGGGGCATTCATCGCTATGAATGGGACGGTTACCGCGGCGGAAACCCCTGGATATTAACTACCCTCTGGTTGGGAATCGTCCACGCCCTGCGGGGTGATCAGGATGCTGCCCGCGCCCTTTACCGCTGGGCACTGGATAATGCCGGCCCCACCGGTCTGTTGCCCGAACAGGTGGACAAAGAACGGGGCGGGCCGGCCTGGGTAATACCTCTGGGCTGGTCCCACGCCATGTTTATCCTCCTCCACCTCGCCCTGCAGGGAAAACTTTCGTTTGCGAAAGAAAAGTAGATGACGCTTTCAGCGACACCAACAGAGGATGAAAGCGGCCGCTGTTTTGCACGAAGCATTTTGGGGTGTTTTACAAAAGAGGTGAGCTATGTTGCGGGGAGAAGTAGAGCAGTTAAGACACATCCCCCTTTTTGCCGGGCTTTCCGATGAACAACTGGCGGAAATTGCCCGCTTAATCCTGGACAGAAAATACCGCAAGGGGCACATTATTTTTATGGAGGGGGAGCCCGGGGAAGCGGTTTATCTTTTAAAATCCGGACGGGTCAAAATCTACAAACAGGATGAGGAAGGGCGGGAGCATATCCTGCACTATATCAACCCGGGCGAGGTTTTTGCCGAAGTGGTCCTCTTTGATGGCGGGGAATACCCGGCCTGCGCCGAAGTGGTGGAAGATGCCCACGTGGGGCTGATCCGCAACCGGGACATGGACGTCCTTATCTTAAAAAACCCTTCCATCGCCCTGGCCCTGCTGAAGATTATGGCCCGGCGCTTAAGGGTATCCCAGCGACAGATCATGGAGCTGGCCTTAAAGGATACCACCCGCCGCCTGGCCAGTGTGCTCCTGGAACTGGCCCTGGAACACGGTGAACCGGAAGATAATGGTATCCGTATCACCATGCCCCTGACCAACCAGGAACTGGCCAACCTGGTAGGCACCTCCCGGGAGACGGCCAACCGTATCCTCGGTGAATTACGCCGGGATAAAGCCGTTGCCGTTACCCGCCAGGGCATTGTGGTGTTTAAGGAACGTTTGAAAACCTGGCTTTAATAAAGGATTGTATGATGACCGGTAACCAGGAGGACCATGGTAGATGCTTTACCCGGAGGTTAAAATGGTCCTGCCCGGGATGGCTGCTGAAGTGGCAAAGCAAATAGAAAAACTCCCGGGTCTTGATCCCAGGAGTTAATGAGAACCTTAACCGTAAGGCCACTTTTATACCGGGTGGGATTTCTGTTCATTGATTATTCCCTGCTAACGGGGCGGCCCTGCTCATCCCAGCCCCGCAGCCGGTAATAATCGGCAAGCATCTGGCTGAAATTTTCTTCCGGGAGAACGTCCCCGTTTTCCAGCGGCTCTTTAAAGAAGCGGGGAGGTAGGATGTCGTCATCCCGGGTCAGGCCCTGCTGAATGTTAAATTGCCGGGTGGCCGACACTATCCGTTTGGCCATGCGGCGCAGCTGGCCTTCATCCACGCCCAGGCCCGTGGTGGCGTTGACCAGCCTGACCAGGTCTTCCCACAGGACCAGGTCCCGGTAAAAACGGCAGAGAATCAGGGCATCGTAAATGGCCAGCCGGTCCTCATAATCGATCAAGAGCTCCGCCTTCCCCTCCGTGGTTTTGGGGTCAATCAACCCGGCCAGCTCGGGCTTGTAGAATGTAGCCCGCAGGTGGCAGGCCCCCCGCGGGGAGGTGGCATAGGAGAGGCCCATGCCGTGCAGCACCCGGGGATCGTAGCCGGCCGGTTCCATCCCCTTGACATGGATGGCCAGGTCACCCAGGCCCAGCTTCTCCGCCGCCGTGCGGATGCCTTCGGCCAGGAGGTCGCCCACTCCTTCGCGCCGGGCTATCTGGTGCAACATTTTGGCTACGCCTTCCACATCCCCGTATTTCACGTCTACATCCAGGACGCCTTTTTCGGCGGCCGTGATGGCAAAGGCCACCATGTTGCCCGCGCTGATGGTGTCCAGGCCCAGGCGGTCGCAGAGGTCGTTCAGGTAGACGATTTCGGCCAGATCTTTAATGCAGCAGAGCCCACCGAAGGAATAAATGGTTTCGTATTCCGGGCCTTCCACCGCAAGCCCTTTGTGCCTCCCCCTGGTCACCCGTGTGAGCTTACCGCAGATCAACAGGCATGGGCGGCAGGCTCGAGGCTGCACTTCAAAGTTTTCGACCAGGTAGTCGCCGGTAAGGGACTCCCATCCGGGCAGGGTTCCCCGGCTCCAGTACCTGGCCGGAAAAGCGCCCACGGAATTCATCAGCGACACCATCTGGGGAGTACCGTATTTGCGGTAGCCCAGTACTCCGGGGTTGTCCTTTGCCTTTTGGGTTAGCTCCGTCAAATATTGTTTCAGCCCTGCCGGGTCGGCCAGCTCGCAGCTGACTTTACCATGGAAAACAATGGCCTTTAATTTTTTGGACCCCATAACGGCGCCCATGCCGGTTCGCCCGGCAGAACGCCAGTAGTTGTTTTCAATGCAGGCGTAGCGGACCAGGTTTTCGCCGGCCGGGCCGATGACCACCGCCTGGGCGTCCTTGCCCCCCACCTCGGCCAGGGCCATATCTTCGGCAGCGTAGCAGTCAAGGCCCCATAGTTTGGTGGCATCCCGGAAAGCGACACCTTTATCGCTGATTTCCAGCAGGGTGGGCCTATCTGCCCGGCCCTGGATGACAACGGCATCGTAACCGGTTTTCTTCATCACCGCCCCCACGTTGCCGCCAGAGTAGGACTCACCGTAAAAACCGGTGAGAGGCGACCGGGCAAAGACTCCAAAACGGTTGGAACCGGGCATGGCCGTTCCTGTGGCGGGGCCGGTGGTGAAAATGAGGCAGTTTTGCGGTCCCAGCGGATCGGCCCCGGGCGGGATGTTCTGGAGCATCAGGTAAGTGCCTAACCCTTTACCACCCAGGTATGCGGCCAGTACTTCATCCGGAATTTCCTCCACCTGCCATTCCCTGGTTGAAAGATCAACCCGGAGCAAACGTCCGTAAAAGCCTTTCATTTACCTGTCTTCCCTTCTCGCCTTTTAAAAGACCACAATAAGTTCCCCAAACTCCTAAATTTAAGATATATGCTTTTGAATGGTCTCTACATTTCCATAGCCATCTGTTTTGATCATGTTTACCAACTCGTCCATAGTTTTAGCGACCTTTACTCCAGCTTTTTTTAATCTCTCCATTTTTGATGCAGCAGTTCCTTTGCCCTTTTGTACTATGGCACCGGCATGGCCCATCCTTTTCCCTTGAGGTGCAAGCTGTCCTCCAATAAAAGCATACACCTGTTTAGGATAGTTAGTTTTCTCTATATACTCGGCGACTAATTCTTCGTTGCTTCCTCCGATTTCACCGATAAGAACAATTGCCTTTGTCTCGTCATCATCTTTAAATAACTCCAGTGCTTCAACTGCTGTAAGACCATTCACCGGGTCCCCGCCAATCCCTATACAGGTGGATTGGCCTATGCCGTTATAAGTTAAATTTGATGAAATTTCATGAGTCATGGTCCCACTTCTGGATATAACACCAATATTTCCCTGGCTGTAGATATAGCCAGGCATTATTCCCACTTTTGATTTTCCAGGGCTGATAATGCCAATGGTGTTGGGTCCTATAACTATCGTCCCATATTCCTTGGCTAACCATTTAATCTTTAAAGTATCATGAACAGGAACATGCTCCGTTACTATAACTACTAAAGGTATCCCATTTTCAATTGCCTCTTCAGCAGCAGATAAAACTCCTGGCGGAGGCACCATAATTAATGAAGCATTAATATCGGGATGCTGTTCCAATGCTTCTTTTACTGTATCATAGACAGGCACGCCATAAACTTCACTTCCACCTTTGCCAGGAGTCACTCCTGCCAGTACTTTTGCATTATACTCCAGCATCAATTTAGTATGATGAGAGCCGTGTTTACCTGTTATTCCTTGAATAACTACTTTGGTATTTTCATCAACCAACACTGACATTTCCGGCACTCCTCTCACGAACCAGTTTCATCAATAATTCAGCGGCTTCATCAGTAGAACCGTATTTTATCAAAGGCACGTTATACTTTTCCAGCAGCTTCCAGCCTTCTTCCTGATGGTGACCCCTCATTTTGACAACTATAGGTATATCGACCTTATGTTTTTCTAAGACATCAACAATGCCCTGGGCCATAATAGCGCAGTTATTGATTCCCCCAAATAAATTTGCAATTACTCCCTTAACTCCGGGTGTCTTCAATACTACCTCTAAGGCCTTTGCCATTCTCTCCCTCGTTACACCACCGCCGGTGTCCAAAAAGTTGGCCGGGATACCTCCATGGTGGTAAATTGTGTCCATGGTAGCTAATCCAACACCGGCGCCACCACCAATAATTCCTATATAGCCATTATTCTCCAGGAGGACAAATGGAAATCCTGCTTCTTTTGCTTCTTTTTCTAAAGGCTTCAGATTTTCATTTAACCTTTCCCATGGCAGATCCGGATGCCTGTAGCTGGAAGAATCATCAACAACCAACTTAGAATCCGCAGCAATTATTTCATTATCGCCAGTTATCACTAGCGGGTTAATTTCTACAGTAGTGGCATCATAATCGAAATACACCCTGACTAGACCATACAAAATCTTTCCGGCCTGAACAAGCTGCTTTCCATGAAAACCAAGCTGCCGCATAAAGTCATTCGCCTGATGAATTTTAAAGGGTTTTAAAACTTCTAAAGGCTGCTTAACAATTTTTTCCGGGTGCTTTTCTGCAACCTCCTCGATATCCATTCCGCCTTCTGCACAACCAATAATAACCGGCTTTTGCAATTCAGGATCCAGGGTAATGCCCAAATACAATTCTTTGGCAATATTAATCTTTTCCTCAACCAGTAATAATTTAACTGTTTCTCCCTTTACTTCCTTTCCAAGTAACTGCTCAGCAAGAGCCTTTGCCTCATCAGGAGTTTTTGCAAACTTAACTACTCCAGCCTTCCCCCTCCCGCCGGAAGAGATCTGAGCCTTTAGAACTACTTCACTGCCAATTTTCTCTGCTGCTTCTTTGGCTTCCTCCGGGGTTGTAGCTTTTTCACCACGGGGAATAGGGATACCATAAGATTTAAAAATTGCTTTTCCTTCAATCTCATACAAAAGCATTATTGACTCCCTCCGTCAGCTATTCTTCAGGCCTTCGAGCATTTTCTGGGCAATTATTTCGGCAACACGGTTTTGGGCTTCAACAGTCCAGGCACCCAAATGAGGGGTAATTAAGAAATTATCTAAATCAAACAATTTGATATGTTTTACGGGTTTTTCCGGGGGTGGTTCATCTTCTAAAACATCACATCCTACACCGGCAAGCTTACCGTTTTTAAGAGCCTCATAAGCAGCCTCCTCATCGAGAACCCCACCCCGGCTCATGTTCACAATATAGGCACCGTCTTTCATTTTTTTAATCTGATCGTACGATATCAAATGATATGTTTCTTTAGTCAAGGGAACGTGGATTGTAATTATGTCTGCAGTTGCAAACAACTCATCCAAAGTCATTAACCGTATGTCGGCGGGTAAGGCATCCTGGGTTACATACGGGTCATACGCAACAACCTGCATTTTGAAGGCACGGGCAATTTCAGCAACACGTAAACCTATTTTTCCTACTCCTATAATCCCAATGGTTTTCCCGGACAACTCATTGCCCATAAATAGGTATTTATTCCAGCAGCCTTCCTCCTTCACCTTTTTACTCGCAGCGTAAATGCGCCTGCTTAAAGCTAAAATATGAGCAAAAGTTAATTCAGCGACTGAATCCATATTGCCGCCAGGAACATTATATACTTTAATATTTTTCTTTTTCGCATACTCAACATCTATATGGTTTAGTCCAGCGCCGGGCATTCCAATTACTTTAAGCTTTTTGGCCTTATCAATAATTTCTTTATCAATCGGAGTATTTACCCTCACAAGAACTGCATCGTAGTCTTCAATAACTTTTAACAACCCGGCTTTATCAATATCAAAAGCCTTTGTTACTTCACATTCTTTTTCAAGAATTTTAATACCGACCTCTTCTAAAGGATCAGCAAGTAAAACCTTATACATTATTTCACCCCTTAGCTCTTATTTTCAAAACTCTCTTGGAGTTTTAGTAATTGCGCTGACAAGTCAGGGATATTTTCCTTTTTCACAAACTCACCAATTATAAATTTTCCTTCTAATTCTTGCTCAGACATATCCTGGGCTTTTTTTATACTAACTGACTGTTCCTTAACCCAGTTATACAAAACACTGGGATTACGGAATTTATTCTTTCTTCCGTATTGAACGGGACAAGGTGAAAGAACCTCGATAAAGGAAAAACCTTTATGTTCAATTGCCTTTTTAATGGCTTTTGTCAACGGCACGGGATGCATTACGGTCCACCGTTCCACATGGGTAGCACCTGCCGCTTCGGCTAAGCGACAAAGGTCAAAAGGTCTTTCAATATTCCCATAGGGCGAAGTGGATGCATATTTTCCCTCGGGGGTAGTGGGGGCTACCTGACCGCCCGTTCGACCGAAGATCATATTGTTTGAACAAATGGTAATTAAATCTACATTACGCCTTGCGGCATGGATAAAATGGTTGCCACCAATGGCCGCCAGGTCTCCATCACCCGTAAGGGCAAAAACTTTCAATTTCGGGTTCATTAATTTTAACCCGGTTGCCATGGGTAGGGCTCTCCCGTGTGTAGTGTGCAACCAGTCAGCATTTATATAATTGCCTGTAAGGCCCCAGCATCCTATACCCGTTACAAAGCTGGTTTCATCGATATCTATTCCCAATTCGTCTATGGCCCGGATAATAGCCGCCAATATAAGTCCATTGCCACAACCAGGGCACCAAATATGGGGTAAAAACTGCTTACGCATGTATTTAAATGCCGGATGCTGCCGTACAACCTCACTCATTTTCATTCACCGCCTTTTCAATGGAAGCCAGTATTTCACCTGGTGTATGGTAGGCGCCCCCAATTTTGGGCAAATGATTAACCTGCACTCCATAGGGGTCTACAACGCGTTTTACTTCCCTAAGTAATTTACCAGTATTCATTTCAGCGACTAACATTTTTTTAGTAGCCCCTGCCACCTCAATTAACTGCTCATCGGCAAATGGCCAGATGGTAATCAACCGGAAATAACCAGCCTTAATACCTTTCTGTCGGGCCATTTTGACCGCTTCCAGGGCGGAGCGGGAAACGCAACCGCAAGATACTACAACCAGTTCAGCATCGTCCAGGAACAAGCCCTCTGTTTTAACAATGTCCTTTTTAGCATTTAGTATTTTGTTGCATAACCTGTTTATTAGCTGGGTGTGAAGGGCTGCATCAGTTTGGTTTGTTCTACCTGTTGCATCATGGGTGTTGTTTTCAACCATTACTTTAAATCCATCCCCAAATTTTGCCATGGGAGGTATGCCGTCGTCATCAGGCTTCCAGGGCAGGAAGTGTTCCTTATCTTCTGGCCTCGGCCTTTTTCTCTCAATTATATCTAACGTTTCGGGTATATAAATGTTTTCCCTCATATGGGCTATAATTTCGTCACTCAAAAGAATGACGGGAGTCCTGTACTTCTCCGCTAAATTAAACGCTTCTATCGTTTTATCATATAATTCCTGCACTGAATTGGGATAAATGACTATTAATTCATAGTCGCCATGACTCCCCCATTTGGCCTGCATTAGATCTCCCTGGGCCGCCCTGGTTGCCTGACCAGAACTGGGTCCACTGCGCTGCACATCCACAATTACGCAGGGTGTTTCCGTCATAACCGCCATACCTATGTTCTCCTGCATCAGTGAGAAACCAGGTCCTGAGGTAGCAGTCATGGCTTTTGCGCCGGCCCATGAAGCGCCAATCACTGCGCTGAGGGATGCCAACTCGTCTTCCATCTGTATAAAAATGCCCTTTTCCTGCGGCATCCTTATGGCCATGGTTTCGGCTATCTCTGAGGCAGGGGTAATAGGGTACCCGGCAAAAAAGCGGCAACCCGCAGCGATTGCAGCCTCTACCACTGCCTCATTTCCCTGTAAAAATTGACGACCGCTAATTCTCATTGCCGCCCCTCCTCCCCATAATTTCTTTCACGGCTCTAAAACCTTCCCTGGCTGCGTTCATATTCAGTTCTTTGGCATACGCAGGAACACTGGCTTCAATAATTTTCAACAGTGATTCAAGGGAAACGATATTCGAGGCCGCAGAAACAGCCCCCAACATCACCATGTTCGCGGCTATTTTGTTACCCATATCCGTTGCAATTTTAGTTGCCCGAACCGGGTAGGGCGTAAAACTTCCGCTCAGGTTCAGCTGCACTAAATCCGCATCATATATAATGATGGAATTGTCCTTGATTTCAGAGCCGTACTTCTCTGCTGCTTCCTGAGACATTAAAACGAGCAAATCAGTTTTATCCACTTTAGGGTAATCGATTTTCTCCTCCGAAATGACAACCTCCGATTTTGCCGCTCCCCCACGACTGTCCGGTCCATAGAGTTGAGTTTGGACGGCGTTTTTCCCTTCTTCTATGCTGGCGGCTTTAGCTAAAATTACTCCGGCAAGTACGACACCCTGTCCACCAAAACCACCAAATCTAATCTCGTACTTTGGCAATTTAAGCGTCGCCTCCCTTAACTGTCATTACCTGAATGCTATGGGGTAATACCACAACTTTGGCATCCTCGCCGAAACGCTCTAATCCATAATTTAAAGCCTCTTGCAAACTGGCCATTGCCTTCATATGCATATCCTGGACTATGTCAGGAGTTTTAGAATTGGTAATGATCAGGTCAGCATGTTTTAGGGTTAAGGCAAGCAGGTATGCCCTTTGACCACCGGCAGGGTAACCGTTTGCCCTGATGTTATCAATTAGCTCAACTATGTTCGACGCTTTACTCATAAGATCGTAAAACCGTTTTTCTCCCAGCCCTTCACCTGCTCCCTCTTCAGTTTGGGCGGGCGTTATAATCAAACCACCTCTTTTTACAGAGGGGAATTGACTAAAGGCAATACAACTGGCGCCCCTTGTGGCCTGATATAAATTGGTATCTTTGGGGAAACCAACGCCGGCAATGGCAATGTCCGCCTGTCCGGCAATTTCCACTTCGTAGATATCCCGGGCCATTTCTACTCCCCGGTAAAAGGCCTCCCTGAAGTCACCTGCTACAATGCCTGCTATCTCTGCCCTGTCGTTTAATACCGCATTGACAATAAAACCCAGCCCGGCCATTTCAGCTATTTCCATGGCATTTTCGTGAAAAATGTTTCCACTTAAATTGCCTAACTTTGTTTGCGGGTGGTCAAAAACTGCGGGGCGGTGTTGAAACATTATTGTTTCTTCCCCCGCTACCCCAATGGCAATACTTTTGCGGCCCCCGCTAAAACCGGCAAAAAAGTGCGGTTCAATTATTCCTGTACTAATGACCAGATCGGCCTGCAAAACAAGTTTATTCACCCATACGGGGCAACCGTATTTCGTTTTACCTAAATATGTCAAACCCGAATCGTCATACCCCACGTGGTTAACTACCTTAATATTTTCAACGATCTGGCTGCCAAGTTTTTCAACCAGCTCATCTTCTGTGTTTGGGCGGTGAAGCCCGGTAGCAACTAAAATAGTGATATTTTCTGTCTTCACCCCTGCATTCTGTAATTCTTCAATTACGGGTGGCAGCAATAGGGAATCAGGGCATGGCCTGGTAATATCAGTAACAACAATGGTCACCCTTTTTTTCCCCTTTGCCAGCTCAATCAGGGGTTTACTGTTAATCGGGCTTTTGAGCGCCTGTTTAATTACGGTTAAAGGATCACTAAGAGGCCGTACGGGTTTTGGCTCCAAAATTCCTAAAAGATTTTTATCGGGGATGTCAACTGTTATTTCGTTTTTATGAAAAGGAATACTTAAAACCGCCATGTTGCTAACCCCTTATTTAGTTTAATAATTTGCGGCAAGAGATAACCCGTAATTAACGGCTTTGAGGTTTAAATCTACTGTTTTGGATGGAACGGATTTTTCAACTGCCTGCCTCAATGCATCATCAGACACGACTTTTGTAATTCTGTTAATAACCCCCAACATAACCATATTTGCAACCAGTTTTAACCCGAATTCATCTACTGTATATTTAGTTACAGGAATCGCATAGAGCCGTTCGGGCTGAACATCTTTTAACTGAACCATGCTTGAATCAACAAAAGCATAATCGAAAGGCTTTCCATATAAGTACTTGTCATAAGCTTCTTGAGACATGGCAACTACGATATTCGGTTTGGTTACAAGCAGGGTGTCTATTTCCTCGTCCGAGATTACCAGGTCGGAACGGGCGGCCCCACCCCTTGCTTCGGGGCCGTATGATTGAGTGTGTGCAGCATTTTTCCCATCTAAGATTGCGGCCAATCCCAGTACAACACCGGCAAGCATAACACCTTGTCCACCAAAGCCGGAAATTCTGCATTCAATGCGGCTCACTAATTGGCACCTCCCGATTGCCTGGCTTCTTCTGCAATTGATCGAAGTACCTCGGTAAATTCAGGTAATTCCCTGTCAATAAATTCACCGACTGGAATTTGATCCCCATTAAAACTTTGCAGGCCCTCTGGTCCGTTGTATGTTTTTGACGCTTTTTTAAACCACCGCACCATCTCTGATGCATTCTTATAACCAAGGCGACGGCCAAATTGCGTGGGACACTGACTGATCACATCTATAAAAGCAAACCCTTTTTTCGATAAGCCCTTAGCTATGGATTTTTTCAGTTGCACCGGGTGGGCTGTGGTCCATCGGGCTACAAAACTGGCTCCACACGCTTCCACTAACTTGCACAGGTCAAAGGGCGGTTCGGGATTCCCATACGGGCTGGTCATGGTGTAGGCCTTGAACGGGGTTGTTGGAGATAACTGTCCACCCGTCATGCCATAGTTGCTGTTGTTTATACAAATGACCAGCATATCAATGTTCCGCCTTGCGGCATGGATCAAATGATTGCCCCCAATTGCCGCGCTGTCCCCGTCTCCTGTAAATACAATTACCTTTAAATCAGGACGACCGATTTTTACACCTGTGGCATAGGCAATGGGCCGCCCGTGATTTGTATGAAAGACGTCAACGTTAAAGGGCGGCGCAATCCAGCCATTGCAACCGCTGCCGGAAAGCAGGACAAATTCATCTAAGTTATGATTGCTTTCCAACATTGCTTCTAAAGTACAGCGAAGTATGATACCGCTACCGCATCCCGGACAGAATATAAATGGCAACTCATTTTCTCTTATATACTTTAATAATGGGTGTCTCATGAAATCACCTCTTTTACAGGTCTTAAAATCTCATCAATGCTGTGCATTTCTCCGCCAATTTTCGTTATTGAAATAATATCGTCCACAAGGTCCCGGCATGCCCGCTGTACTTCCAGGTACATTTGCCCCAAATTATTCTCAACAACGAACAATGCCTTTAAATTACGGGCTAGATTTCTTATATAGGCTTCATGAAATGGCCAAATTGTTTTTAGTCTAATATAACCGAGTTTTATACCCTGATTTCTCGCTTGTTTAACTGCTCCCAGTGAAGAACGCGCTGCGGAACCATAAGAAACAATAGCAGCCTCTGCATCTTCCATAAATCTCGCATCGATTTCCGCAATATCTTCAACATTATTATTTATTTTAGCGCACAACCTGCGTATTAATTTGTCGTGTGCTTCAGGAATGTGTGCGGCCCTTCGTCCTGTTTCATCATGCGTTTGTGGTTCAACCAGTATGCGGTAGCCTTCACCCAATGAGGCCATTGGAGGAATCATATCATCATCCGGCTGAAAAGTTTTATATTCTCCCGGCGGTAGAAGCGGCTTTTTGCGATTGATTATTTTAATTTCTTCTTGATCCCGAATTATGACTTTTTCTCGAGCATGTCCCAGGATTTCATCCGATAAAACAATTACGGGCACACGATATTTTTCCGCCAAATTAAACGCCCGAATAGTTAAATCAAACATTTCCTGTCCTGAATAAGGAGCCAAAGCAATGATTTCATAATCGCCGTGGCTGCCCCAGCGGCTCTGCATGATATCACTTTGCGAAGATTTAGTGGCCTGACCGATAGCCGGTCCTCCCCTTTGAACATTAACTATAACACAAGGCGCCTCTTCCATAACAGCATTTCCCAGGTTTTCCTGCATCAATGTAAAGCCGGGGCCAGAAGTTGCCGTCATTACTTTTAGCCCGGTATAAGAAGCACCTATCAGCGAGGCCATTGAGCCAATCTCATCTTCCATCTGAACATAATAGCCGCCAACTTTAGGTAATTCCCTTGACATAAATTCTGCAATTTCAGTTGAAGGGGTAATGGGATACCCGGCAAAAAACCTGCAACCTGCGGCCAGCGCTCCTTTGGCGCACGCTATATTTCCTTGGATGAACTCTACTTTCCCCTTCATTGACTTCATGCCCCCCTGGATTCTAAAGTAGAATCTTCAGCTATAAAGATGGCAAAATCGGGACAGAATAACGTGCATGTACCGCAGAGGATGCATTTTTCATCGTCAACTACGGGAGGAAAAACTCCTTTTTTGTTCATAGTAGTGCTTGGTTTAAGGGCTTCCTTAGGGCAAAAGTCAATGCAAAGGCTACATCCTTTACAAAGGGAAGCGTCGACGTAAATTTTGCCATTTTTTCTGTTCAATTTTTGAAAACCCCCTCGCAATTTTTTATGAATCAGATCCTGGGTGGGGAAACCCCACCCAGGACTTTTAATTAGCTACTTTTGCTTTAGAATTTTTTCAAACTCTTTCTCCTGCTCATCGTAATACTTAAGCATGGCCTCTCCATCTTCAGACATCCAACCGCTGCCCTGCGTCTTCAAGAAATCCTTGTATTTTTGTGATGCTGCTGCCTTGGCAAATGCCTCATATAAAACCTTGATTCTGTCCTGGGGAGTTCCTTTTGGAGCAATAATAGCCCTGGTAGTTGTCACTGAGAGATCATATCCCAGTTCCTTAAATGTAGGAATGTCAGGGAACGACTCCAGGCGTTCATCGGACATAACGGCTAAAATTTTCAGTTTACCCGCCTGAACCTGTGCATTCATTTCCAGGGGACTGGCAGTGACGGCATCAATTTTACCTCCTGCTGCCTGTACAACCGGCTGTGCACCGCCTCCACCTGCAGGTACAACATTCCATTGAACACCCAGAACTGGCATCGCCGCATGAGTAGCGATATTCCAGATTCCTCCAAACGCAGAGGTCCCCATAGAAACTTTACCCGGATTTTCCTTACAATACTTAACAAAATCCTCCAGGGTATTCCAGCCACGGCTAGCATTTACCCCGATGGCAGCAGGTTCATAGTTGTATCCAAATACCAGTTCATAGTCACGATGATTAACATCCAGGTTTCCTAACAGCTTATGGGTAACAATGGTTGAAGTGGTGGTACAAAGAGTATATCCATCAGGCTCCCTTTTCGTTAATTCGGCATAACCTGTAGCCCCGGAACCTCCGGGCATGTTAACTACATTTATAGGGACACCAAGTTCTTTTTCAGCGATGGACGCTAAAAATCTGGTAACCTGGTCGGAACCGCCACCTGCATCATACGGACAAATTAGTGTAATTGGCTTATTGGGAAACCTATCTGAAGCAGCACCTTGAGATTTTCCATCGCTGGATGTCTTTTGACCACAACCTGCAACAAGAGCAAATACTAAAACAAGCATTGACACAAGTAAAATTTTTATTTTCCTTTCAACCTTCATTCTAGATTACCCCTCCTATGCTTTTTATTTTTATAGCGGACATTATGTTCAGGAAACCTTTTTAATCTACCCCCCTCCTTGCATTTAGTTTTCTAGGCCTTTTTTGCTGTTCTCCTTCCTTATACACAAACCCTCCTTTCGAATTTATGATTAATAACCTAAATCAAGCTTCAGCCGTAGACTTTTCAAGTTTAGTTCTGCGACTCAATATACGGCTTAAATAGGGATAAGCCGCCATTATAACACTAATTATCAGCAAAACAAGACTAATGGGTTCTTTTAAGAAGATAAGCCAGCTACCTTTTGATATTAATAACGCGCCTCGTAAGTTTGCTTCTGCAATCGGACCCAAAACAATCCCCAGGACCATAGGCATGGCAGGTATTTTAAATTCCGACATTAAATAACCTAAAACACCAAAGGCAAGCATTACTCCTATATCGAAGGGGTTGTTTCTAATTGAGTAAGCGCCTACGACAGTTAAGACAGATATAAACGGTAATAATATCGGCATAGGCAGGTTTAATATTCTTGCAAAATATCTTGCTCCGACCAGGCCAAAAAACAGCATAAATATGTTCGCTAACAAAAAACCTATATAAATTGCATATACCAGGGCCCCGTGGTTCTGGAACAACATTGGTCCAGGCAATAGATTATGGACCATAAAAGCTCCCAGCATAACTGCTGTTACGCCATCTCCGGGCACACCCAAAGTTAACATGGGTATCAAAGCTCCACCAGTTACTCCGTTGTTAGCTGACTCAGAAGCGACAATCCCATCAGGAATCCCTGTTCCATACTTTTCCGGGTGTTTGGAAGACCTGCGTGCAGTATCATAAGAAATAAATGAAGCAATAGGTCCTCCTGCACCTGGCAACGCTCCTATAAACGTGCCAATTAGCCCACCGCGGAAAATAACTGGAAACAGTCTTTTAACTTCACTTAAGCTAGGAGTTACTTTTCCAACATTTTGCTGTACCTGGTATTTATATCTCCCTGTCCCAATCTGCATTAAAAATTCCCGCATTCCGAACAGGCCAATCATTGTCGGAATAAATGCGAAACCTGAAAGCAAGGCAGTAATTCCAAAAGTAAATCGGGGAGTACTTGTTACATAATCCATTCCCACAGTTGTTATTATCATTCCAATAACACCGGAAATCAGTCCTTTTATAATGGATTTTCCGGAGACACTCGCAATAATACTTAAACCAAATACAGCAATTGCAAAGTATTCAGCCGGCCCAAATTGCAGTGCAATTTTAGCTAACTGCGGGGCTGCTACAATTAATACTACCGCACTGATAATCCCGCCCGAAAAAGAAGCAATTGTAGCATAACCTATTGCCTTACCAGCTTCTCCCCTTTGCCCCATTGGATACCCGTCAAGGGTGGTCATCATACCGGCTGGTGTTCCGGGTATATTGACCAAAACTGCTGATATAGCTCCCCCAAATATACCACCGCAGTAAATTCCTATTAGCATGTTAATCCCGGCGGCCGGTTCCAAGACGAATGTCAACGGTGTTAATAATGCTACCCCCATTGTTGCTGTTAAACCGGGAATTGCTCCAAAAGCCATTCCCATGATCACACCCAAAGCCAGCAGTAAAAGCGAATACGGCTCAAATACACCATGAAGTGCACTCAAAAGCAAATCCACTTTTTACACCTCCTATCCAAGGGGTATATGGAATCCCTTTGAAAAAATGAAATATACGGCTAAGGCTATAACCACTGCAACAGGGATTATCTTAATGAGCTTTCCGGCCTTAAGCAAAATCATTGCAGCAGTCAGATAAATTATGGTAGAGGTTATAAAACCCATGTATTTAAAAAGTATAATGTATACAATAAGCAGTGATACCAATAAACATACTGTTTTATGATCCTTTTTTTCGTATTCAGTGTCACTCTCTCTTATCCCTTTGAAAACAACCAGCAGGCTCAAAAACGCCAAAACCACGGCCAGAAAAGCCGGGAAATATCCAGGCGGCATACTGCTGCCGCTTCCGGCTGGCAATGAGCGCGCTGCCATAAAAAACCATACACTAAAGAGAAACAACAGACTGCCACTCACAACGTCCCTATTACTTAACCATTTATTCATGATCTTTCATCTCCTTCCATTTAAGACTATGGGATTTCATTTTCTCTACTTTAAGACATTGCCACCCCCTATATATGTGACTTATAAGGTTGTCCGAATACTGCGTTATTCCCGCTGTTATTCCAGCACCCCCCCGCTACCGTGCCTCCTCCCGCTACAGCAATTAAAGGTGATGTGATCACGTGTCTTTATTCTTGTTTATTATAAAAACAAATACCCAGCAGCATAGAACTATCGTCAATGGATTAACGATAGTCTCCTGCGCTGGGTATTACCGGCTAACAGACACATGTTTTTGAAAAAACAAGTACCCGCAGGTAACCAGCTGCCTGTATTATTAAGGTAAAGAAAAACAATGAAGCAGGCCTGAAAATCGCATATACCCTACGTTTTTGTATTCAGGGCTGTATCTTTATATCGATCAATTGCAGATTTAATTGCTTGCAAAATTGCTCCTAAAGATGGAATATTAATATGGTGCTTCAATTTATTTGCGAGGTTTTCAAATGGTTCGTTTACGCAAAAGCCTTGAATTAGATCCTGCAAAACCTCTTTTGTAAGGCTGGAAACCACGCTAAAATCAGATTTAATTATACAGTTCGTTGTACGATCAATTAATAAAATAGCTCCTATATGCTTGTACATTTCGTTTACAGGTGTCCCTTTTGGGGTTTGTGCGAAACCGCTTACCAGGAAATAACCCTGTTCCATTTCCATAGGCGCCTCCAGTTCATGAGAAATTTTTTAGTAAAATGCATTTGCCTGAGTCACGGGGCTGGAGCCGACATTTTTATGATCGCCCCCCAACCTTGCAAATGACATCACATGTAACCAGTTGCCCTATGGGTATATTTATACAAATTAGTTCAAGAAAAATTTAATGTCACCTTGCTGACATTATACCATTGCGTAATAGTTTATGCAATAGCAATTTGTTGCTTTTTTACTGAAATTTTGTCTTATTTATATAAAACATCTTCCGTAAACTTTCGCTTTTACATGCCTTTCGGAGCATCATTATCCAGCATAACCTGCCACCAGTGGCAGGTACAGCGGCATTTTATTGCAAGTTATATCGGCCCCGAGGGATATTTTGCGTTTTTCAATGGGATCAGAATTTTTAATTGGCATGAACTGGCTTTGGTTTGCTTCATGCTGTTTTTCCCACGGATTTATCTGCTTCAACTGCTGGCACTGGAAGTACCTTAAGCCAATATTCCCGTAAATATGGTGTTATTTTGTAAAAAGCTGTTAAAATAAAAAACTGAATAACTGACTTAACCGCAAGAAACAGCACTGTTAAAGGGGAAAAAGAAACCACCGCAATAGCCAACGCAATGGACATGTTTTTACCGTTAACCCCGTAGACGAGTGATACCATATCCTGATAAGTAGTACGGGTAAAACGCGCGTATAGTAAAGTTATAGCTAAAAGAAGGATATAAAAAGCTATGAGAGGCAACCCAACTATAGCTATATACTGGAGGTTTTTTAAAATCAAGCGGGATTGAGACATCATGGCAATAAAAAATATCATAAACAGCCCTAACAGCGAAGTAGCCGTGAAGGCGGGTTTTAGGCAGTCAAACTTTTCCCGGCCAAATTTTTTGGTTAGCCATACCCTGGTGAAGTTGCCCAAAAGCAGCGGCACGGCAATGGTGAAAAAAATGGTCTGCAAAATTTTCCACCCATCAACCGGCACATATTTCCCGGCAAGGGCCCAAATCCAAAAAGGGATTAATACAATACCGGCCAGCAAGCTTACCACCGTAATAACCAGGGTCATCGGTGCATTTCCCCTGGACATGGCAGTCCAGGCAACAATCATACCGCCGCACGGAACCACATTGCTAATAATAAGTCCAACAGCAAAATCCGGATAACCCGATAAAAAAATGTGTCCTAAAAACGCCGCTAAAAGAGGAGAAACAAGATAATTAAAAAACATAACCACAGTAATAAAACCTATCCGTTTAGATACCATGACCATTTCATTTACTTTAATAGTGATCATCATGGGGAAAAGCATAACAAAAAGCGAGACTGGATAAAGGGCTTCTAAAAAATGGCCATACTCCGGGTAGAAGTACCCTAAAAACAGTCCCGAACATATTACAAAAATTAAAACGATAATAAAATATTTATTTATAAATTCAGCCGGGCTCATTTTAAATTCTCTCCCTTTAGGACCTGATGTCCTATACAAGAGCAATATCTATACAATACAGGAAGTGTTTATTTTTTTATACGCAAATATTGTTATAACACTCCTTTTTCCTTTAGCATAGCTCTAGCCTTCTCGTTCAATTCGGAAATATAGTCTTTGCCCGGTGGCTTAAGTCCTTCCAGCAGGTATTGTCTGCCCAACTGCCGGTACTTCGGCTGACCAAAAGCATGATATCCTAACAGTTCATAATCTTTGAGGTTTTTAACCTTAGACAGAAACTCGATTGTAGCTTCAATATTTTCTTCAGTATCATTGAATCCCGGTATTATGGGGGTTCTAACAATTACCGGTGTTTGGGGAAAGCTATTGCTTATTTTTAGGAGATTCTCCAGGATTAGTTCATTAGAAACGCCCGTGCATTCCTTATGCTTGTCTTCATCCATATGTTTAATGTCATAAAAGATCAAATCTGTATACTGGCACACCTTTTCTATATTCTCCCAGCGGGCATACCCGCTGGTTTCTATGGCCGTATTAATTCCCTTCTTTCGACACTCCTTAAACAAGTTGCTTACGAATTCCGACTGCAAAAGCGGCTCCCCACCGCTAACTGTAATTCCTCCATTAGATCTCCACGATGCGCTGTCTTGTTCTGCCATTTTCAGGACGTCTTCTACAACCACTTTTTCGCCAAATAAGGTAATAGCTTTGGCGGGGCAAACTAAAGCACAGTCTCCACAATTATTGCAGCGATGCCGGTCAATATCAACTAAACCATTTTCAGTAACGTAGATTGCATTTCGTAGACACTTTTTTAAGCAAAAGCCGCATTCCTTGACGCCTATACATCTTTTTTGAATGTACCCAACTTCTGCAAAAGCATTTTGTGATTCTGGATTGCAGCACCATCTGCAGCGCAATGGGCATCCCTTCATAAATATGACATCGCGGATACCCGGTCCGTCATGAACGGAAAATTTTTGAACATTAAATATAAAGCCGAATTTTCCAGCACAAGCTTCTACACCCTGATCCATAACCGCCCCGCCTCCAATGCAATAAATTAACAAATAAAATTCAGCCCCCCCGCTGTTTCCTGCTGGATTATTAATATTGTGCAAGCAGGAAACAGCGGAGAGCAGGCCATAAACTATTCAACTAAATAACTTGCCTGATTACATGTCCATGTCGTCTTACATAAATTGGTGCTCAGTCCTATTAATAATTTCATTTTGCAATTCAGGGCTAAGGTCAACGAAATAAGCACTGTAACCTGCAACCCTTACAATAAGATTGCGGTACTTTTCTGGATGCTTCTGAGCATCCCTTAAAATATCGCTATTTAATATGTTAAATTGGATGTGCCACAGCTTTAGATCACAGAATGTCCTTACTAATGTCATCAGGTCCCTAAGACCTTTTTCTCCTGCAACAACTTGTGGGCTTAGTTTGATATTTAACAGCCTGGAAAGACTGTTGGAATACTTTCTACTTTTCGCCTTGTCAATTGATAGAAGAGTTGCTATTGGTCCCTTAGTATCGACACCTTGAGTGGGTGATATACCCTCTGATAATGGTTCTCCGGCTTTGCGGCCATTCGGGGTAGCCCCTAATACAGCGCCCAATCCAACATGTGAAGTCACCGGCACAAATTTGATATACTGGTGGCCGTTCGGAGTTTTAAACTTTCTCGCAGCAGTAAGAAGTATAGCGTCTACTTCCCGGGCAATATTGTCCGCATAGGGATCATTATTGCCGTATTTCGGGGCATTCAATAGCATTTGTCGCAGCGCTTCTTTCCCTTCGAAGTTGGATTCAAGCGCTTCCAACAATTCATTCATTGTAATTTTCCTATCATCATACACAAGTTTCTTGATGGCTGCCAGAGATTCTACTACAGTACCGAAGCCATTAAAGTTAATATTACCGGTATCTGCGGATACCCCGCCCTTTAAGGGCTGGTGAATATCTGTAAGTTCATTCATACATACGTCGTGGAGACTGGACATAAGAGGTGCGGCCAGCTTCATTGAATTTGTTATCTCTAATGCAGTCTGCCTGATGTAAAAATGCTTCACCAGGTATTCGACCTGCAGGCGAAAGGCGTTCATTACCTCATCAAAGGTGGCAAAGTTTCTCGAATCACCCGTCGATACACCCAGTTTTTGCTTTTTGCCTCTGAGCTTAAGCACACCGTCATTTAAGGCCATCTCTAATGCTGCAGGCAAGTTAATATTCCCACCAACAACCATGTAAGTACTGGTATTGACCATCCTGATTTCTGTACATGCACAACCGGTATAATCCCTGGCGTCTTCCAGTGACGCACCCTGGGCTAACAGGTGTGGTATTATTTCTTCATCATTTAGGAGTTTTGGAAAACCGGTTCCCTCCCTTATCAGCTCACATACTTCACGTAAAAATGGCTCCGGCGTTCGCGAATGTATTCTAACCGATAAATCAGGATAATGCAAAGGAAACTCTTTTTTAGATTTTAAAATTAAATATGACAACTCGTTGGTAGCATCACTACCGTCTCTTGTTTGACCACCGATAACTGTTTGCTCAAAGTGGGCATAACCTTCCCAGAATGATTTTGCATTAGTCGCATTAAGAGGAACAAATTCAGCTATTTTTAACCACAGGCATTCAAGCAACTCCAATGCAGAATCTTCGTCAATTCGCCCTTCTTCCAAATCCTTCTTATAGTAAGGATACAGGTATTGATCAATCCTACCATTTGATATTACTCCAGTTGTTGGCTGTTCTAACCTGAACCCAACCTGAGTAAACCACTGTGATTGGATGGCTTCATGGAAGGTTCTTGCAGGGTGCGCCGGTACCCACTCGCACACTTCTGCTATAGTTTCCAGCTCTTTCTTTCTTTTCTCATCCTTCTCCTTCAGTGCCATTTCCCTGGCCAATTTTGCATATCTTTTAGCAAAAGCAATCATTGCGTCACAGACTATAATAACGGCTTTCAAAAATGGTGCTTTACTAATGTGGTTATCTAAATCAACAACATCCAATGACCTCAGCTTTTCTTCTGCCTCTTGCTTAATTCCAAGAAAACCCTTTTCCAAAACCTTTTTATAGTCAGGCGCCCAGTTCAGTGTTGCGTTTATATTTGCATTATCCTGCATCAAGCCTGATGCACTGTAAATATCATCGCCGTAAATTAGATACCGTGTTTCTTCAGGCAACAAGTTGATATACGTCTCATGCGCCGTCTTACCCTTCCAGTACGGCACTATCTTTTCCTTAACTATTTTGATATCTTCGTCTGAAATAATATACGAACCTTGCTCTTTAAGCCTTTGTAATCCTTCTTCCAGCCAGCAGCCCCTAAGCTCGGGATACAAAATGCTGTGCCTGCCTAAACCGCCACAGGTGCCAACAATTAACTCATCTTCGCCTATCACAACCTCAATATTGTTAAGTATGTGCTCCATAGCTTTGGCCCATCTAAGTACCATTGGCAAGCTTTCGGTTTCTTTAAATGACTCGGTAAATAGAAGGGCTCTCTCAATACTTACCCGGGGCCGCCAGGACGCGAATTTCGCCAGCAACTTGTTGACTCTTTTTCTTTTATTCCTTCCCTCTTCAGTTGTTAGCTCCACAATTTCTCGACCTCTAAGTATTCTTTGCTCTTGTGGTGTAAGCACTTTTTCCGCAAATTCCATCTTAATCCCCCTCTTTCTTACCAAACTTGTAATGGCTTTGCACCATTTTCTGGTTCGGCCCGGTACAAGAACAGGCACTGGTCCAGGTTTGCGGATGCGCGGTCAACCAACCGGAATCAGGTTCCCATGTCCTGGTGCACATATATAAAAAAGCCCAGTATGCCATATTCGTGACATACTGGGCTTTTTACCTATTTTAAAGACATTAAGTTTTTTCACTTAATGCCAGTAGGTTACCCAGACATTTTTTAATAACTCTTTCAATTTTATCCTCTCTTTAAAAAACATTTTAATGGAGCAATAACCGGATGTCAAGCATAAATTTTTCATTTCTAACTACTCATTTTTTTAATGCTGCTTGAGTCTTTCCAGCTCCTCCAGCAGCCTGTCGTTCAACACCCGGATGTAGGTGCCCTTCATACCCAGGGACTTGGATTCAATCACCCCGGCGCTTTCAAACTTACGCAGGGCGTTGACAATTACCGATCTGGTGATACCTACCCGGTCGGCAATTTTGCTGGCCACCAGCAGGCCCTCGTCCCCGTCCAGCTCCTCGAAAATATGCTTCACGGCATCCAGCTCGGAGTAGGACAGGGTACCCAGGGCAATCTGCACCGCGGCCCGCTTGCGGGCCTCTTCCTCCATGCGGTCGGCCCGGGCCCTCAGGATTTCCATTCCCACTACGGTAGCCCCGTACTCGGCCAGGATTAAGTCCTCGTCGGTAAAGTTGCTGCCAAACCTCGCCAGGATAAGGGTTCCCAGGCGGGAACCGGCTCCCACGATGGGAACTACCGTGGTTACCTTGTTGTTGAACTTGCAGCGCTGGTTGTGATTGAACACGCATGCATTTACAGTCTGGCAAAAGTTGGCCTGTGTTTCGTTAATGCGCAACAGGTATTCGTTATATTCTTCGGGGAAACCCTCGGGGGACTCCACCATTTCACGCATGATCTCACAGCTGAAACCTTTCATAAAGGCATAACCCAGAGCCTTACCCCGCCGGTCGATAATGTAAACACTGCAACCTATATTTTCACTTAAGGTAACCGCCATCTCTTTATAATCTACCGGATAACCGGCGGATTTTTGCAGCAGTTTGTTCAATGCACGGGTTTTTTCCAGAAGATTGCGCATGCCTGCCTGCACTCCTTTCTTATAAGATGTAGCGACTCAGGTCTTCGTTCTTTACTATGTCGCCTAGTTTTTGCTGGACATAATCCCGGTCGATGGTAATTGTTTGTCCCTGCAATTCCGGTGCATCAAAGGACAGATCTTCCAGCAGCTTTTCCATAATAGTATGCAACCGCCGGGCACCTATGTTTTCGGTTTGCTCATTTACAGTATAAGCGATTTTTGCGATTTCGACAAGAGAATCTTGTGAAAATTTCACGTTGACACCCTCAGTAGCTAAAAGGGCGGTATACTGTTTAATTAAGGCGTTTTCCGGCTCGGTCAGAATTTGTAGAAAATCCTCTTCTGAAAGGCTCGATAACTCGACGCGAATGGGGAAACGCCCCTGCAGTTCGGGAATGAGATCCGAAGGTTTGGCCGTATGAAAGGCTCCGGCAGCAATAAAAAGGATGTGGTCGGTTTTCACCGGCCCGTACTTGGTCATCACCGTTGAACCTTCCACAATGGGCAGGATATCTCGCTGTACTCCGCCCCGGGAAACGTCGGGCCCGGCTCCCCCTTCCCGGCCGGCAATTTTGTCGATCTCGTCCAGGAAGATAATCCCGTGCTCCTCCGCCCGGCGTACGGCATCGGTGGTCACTTCGTCCATATCAATCAGCTTCTGGGCTTCCTGCTGGGTGAGAATCTTCCGGGCTTCGGCCACCGTTACCTTGCGTTTACGCTTCTTTTTGGGGAAAATGCCCCCCAGCACGTCCTGGATATTGATGCCCAATTCCTCCACCCCGGAGCCGGTGAACACTTCCAGGGTAGGCACGGTGGTGTCCTCCACTTCGATTTCCAGGTATTCGTTTTCCAGCTCGCCCCGGGCCAGCTTCTGCCGCAGGGCTTCCCGCTCGAACTGCACCCGCTTGATACGGCTTTCCTGCATGGGATCGGTTTCCCCGCTTTGCCGGTTTACACTGCCAAAGGCGCTTCCCCAAATGGCCTCGAAGGGATTGCGGGGCACTGTCTCCTGCCGGGGTATAGGGGCAAGTAACTCGATGATGCGTTCTTCGGCCATCTTCTGCGCCTTATCCATTACCTTCTCCATTTTTTCCTGGCGCACCATGCGGATGGATGTTTCCACCAGGTCCCGCACCATGCTCTCCACGTCCCGGCCCACATAACCCACTTCCGTAAATTTGGTAGCCTCCACCTTGATAAAGGGGGCCTTGACCAGTTTGGCCAGGCGGCGGGCAATTTCGGTTTTCCCCACTCCCGTAGGGCCAATCATCAGGATGTTCTTGGGCACCACCTCGTCCCGCAACTCTTCGGGCAGGCGGCTGCGGCGGTAGCGGTTGCGCAGGGCAATGGCCACGGCCCTTTTGGCTTCTTTTTGCCCGATCACGTATTTATCCAGCTCGGCCACGATCTGGCGTGGAGTAAGGTTTTCCATCCCTGCTCTCTCCTTAAATTATAGTTCCTCCACGGTAATATTGTCGTTGGTATAAACGCAAATGCCCGCGGCAATCAACAAGGCTTCCCGGGCGATTTCCCCGGCGGAAAGATCCGTATGTTTGGCCAGGGCCCGGGCGGAGGCCAGGGCGTAGGGACCTCCCGAACCAATGGCCGCAATCCCATCGTCGGGTTCAATAACCTCCCCACCCCCAGAAAGGACCAGCAGGTGCTGCCGGTCGGCTACCACCAGGAGGGCTTCCAGGCGGCGCAAGAATTTATCCATGCGCCATTCCTTGGCCAGTTCCACGGCGGCCCGCTGGAGCTGGCCGTGATATGCTTCCAGCTTTCCTTCAAATTTTTCAAAAAGGGTGAAGGCGTCGGCTACGGAACCGGCAAAACCGGCGAGCACCCGGTTATTGTGCAGGCGGCGAATCTTTTTCGCCTGGTGTTTCAATATAGTATGCTGGCCGAAAGTCACCTGGCCGTCCCCGGCCAGGGCCACCCGGCCATCCTTCCGGACCGCCACAATAGTCGTGGAATGAAACATATAAACCTTCCTTTCGCAGGCATCAACATATTATTATATTCTCTTTTACTCTAAAATGCAACTTCAGGCCCTGGGGAGCTATTTGCGTTGTAAACATTTTTGCCCTCTGGGAGGCTAACGCCCATACCAGACATGGACGTTTTCCAAGGCAT
>NZ_RBWE01000001.1:2266368-2271227 GCF_003627965.1 Desulfofundulus salinus
TCAGTCTGCAAGAAATGATTGCCAGGCTGCTGCTGGCCTTTTTAGTGGGATTTTTCATCGGCCTGGAGAGGGAAATACGCCACAAGCCCGCTGGAGTGCGCACCCATACCCTGGTCTGCCTGGGGTCCGCCCTGTTCACTTTAATCAGCAGCTACGGGTTCATGTCCCTGTTGGGAACAACCCCCTACCAGCCGGGGGACCCGGCACGCATAGCCGCGCAAATTGTCACCGGTGTAGGATTTATCGGCGGCGGCATTATCTTCAAGGACCAGGACCACATCCGCGGCCTGACCACCGCCGCCAGCATCTGGCTTACCGCCGGGCTGGGGACGGGCATAGGCGCAGGCCTGTACGTCCCCAGCCTGGTGGCGGCAGTGCTGGGGTACCTTACCCTGAAATTGAACCGCCTTCTCCGGAGATGGGGCCTGGACGACCCGGGCGAAGAGTAAAAAAAAGCCCGCCGTAAAACCGGGCGGGGAAAATGCCTGCGGTATTTTATATTGTCCCGACCCATTCAAAGTCCCGCCTTATCCCCGGCTGGCCCGGCTGCCACTGGGCCGGCACACCTTCACCCGTGGCGGCAGCATACTGAATGGCCTGGAGAACGCGGATGATCTCGTCCACGTTCCTGCCCACCTCCCGGGGGTACACGCAGTAGTATTCTACGCGGCCCTGAGGGTTGATAATAAAAGTAGCCCGGTGGTTATACATAACATACTAACGCGGGTTACTTTCAGAAAGCATCTTTCTTACCATCCTGTTGAGCTGGCGATTAATACCAGCCACCCTCTCAACCTCCAGCACAAAGACAATGCCCTTTCCGGGCTTATTCAGGTCTGTTTCATTGACAATGGCTTCCAAAACCTTGCCGCTCTTTGGACGTTCAATCAAAGTTAAAATGATTTCCTTCTCAGGCTCAATAGGAATACCGAACAATTTGGCGTTCTCGTGAATTCCCGTGCCGCGGCCGAAAAGTATGGTTCCCCCTTCCGCACCGACTTTTCTTGAAGCATCAACCACTTTTTCCGAATCACCCTTGTTAACGATGGTCACAATTAAATCGTATAAAACCTCTTCGCCATCCTTTATCATTTCCATTCCTCCCGGATTCTGCTCAGGTGGTACAGCGGGGGTACCCAGGTGACAGATACCGGCCACCCGGCTCACGTCGAGAACAAAAGCTATCCCGCGGCCGGGTTTATCCAACCTGGCAGCAGAAATTACGGCCTGCAGCACAACGTCCAGCTTGCTTTCATCCACCAGTATAAGAATAATTTCCTTTTCCGGCTCTAGTTCGATCCCCAGAATCTCCGAAACTTGATGGCCCCCCGTACCTTCGCCCAAAAGAGTGGTCCCGCCTTCAGCCCCGGCCTTCTTTGCCGCCTTTACCGTCTTTCTGGCCACGCCATAGTTCACAACGGCTATCAACAGCTTATACTTCCGCATGATAGCGTTCATCCTGCTTCTCCTTTCTGCTAAAGAGCAGACCTAAAGATAAAACTGCCAGAATGGGAGAAAGCGCTACCATAGCAATCATCCCGAACCCTTCGGTTAAGGGATCACGGCCCTCTAAAGCCGAGGCAAAGCCCAGAACCATGGTTAATATAAAAGTCACGGTCATCGGCCCGGTGGCCACTCCCCCCGAATCAAAAGCTATGGCCACAAAGGAAGGGGATGAAAAACGCGCCAGTATGAAAGCAAGCAGGTAGCCCGGAATTACCAGGTACCACAGAGGAATTCCTAGCCAGACTTTCCACAGCGACAGGGCAATGGAGGCGGCCACCCCCAGCGATACCGTATAAAGCATTACCTGCTGGGGAATATAACCCCCCGATGCCTTCTCCACCTCATAATTTAACACACGGACGGCAGGTTCGGCAAACGTAGCTACAAAACCCATTAAAAAACCAGCCGGTATGATTAACCAGCCGAACTCCAGGCTACCCATGGTTTTCCCGATTATTTCTCCCACGGGCAGGAAACCCACGTAAACGCCCTGCAGGAAAAAGGACAACCCCAGGAAGGTCAGCACGAAACCTTTTAAAACTCTAATAAATCTCCTTCTGCTGAACTTCAGCAACCAGACCTGCAGAATCAAAAATAACAGCAGGAGAGGAGCCAGTGCAACGGCCACCTCCAGCAGAACGTGGCCAAAACCGTCAAATACTTTAAGTTCATTCAACCATAAATCACTCCCAGCAACAGCACGGATAAGATGGGCCCAACAGAGCCCAGAGCCACGTAGCCGAATCCATCGGCGGAAGTGCTTCTACCCCCCAGAACAGATGCAACCCCCACACCCAGGGCAAGAACAAACGGCACCGTCATCGGGCCTGTGGTAACGCCGCCGGCATCCAGAGAAACGGCCCTGAATTCGGCGGGGGCGAGCACGGCCAGGATGAAGACCAGGGCGTAACTGGCAAGCAAAAGATGATGCAGGGGAACACCCAGAACCACCCGCAATATGGCCAGTCCCACAAATATGGCCACGCCCAGAGCGACAAAGATAATTAAAAGATCTTTGGAGATGGCTCCCCCGGATACTGCATCCACCTGGGTGGCCAGAACCCTGACATCCGGCTCGGCCACAGTCACCACAAAACTGAAAAGAAAACCGAAGAGGACCAGAATCCAGACCCTACCAATTCTGGAGAGCGCCGAACCGGTGGCTTCACCAATTTGCAGCATTCCCAGATGAATGCCCACCAGGAAGAATATCAAGCCAATGGTGACCATGACCACCCCGATCAAAAACTGCGCCATAACCAGAGAAGGTAACCGGAGCACTGCCTGCAGGATGAGCACAAATACAGTAACCGGTAAAACAGCCAGAACAACTTCCAGCACAGTGCCCTTAATATCTTTCATGACCTCATCCTTTCTTTTATGTTTTTACCCTGAACATTCACGCTGCAAGCTCAACCAGGGAACCCATAAAAAAGGGAACCCATAAAAAAATTTAATACGTTACCAATGAAAATTATATCATTTGTATCTTTAATTTATCAATCCAGTGGTCAAAAAAGGAATAACTAGCAACCACATGGCGGGTATGCACTCCGGGTACTGTGTAAGCTGCTGAAAGACGGGAAAATAAAAAGGGGAGGTAAACTCCCCTCCAGCGTACAGATAAAGTGTTTCCGGGATGTGCCCCGGTTTTACTCGCGGCGGCTCCAATTATACAAAACGTCTTTTCCGCATCAGGCAAACCCGTAAGCGTAAAATACCCCCCCTTGCATTCAAGGTGGGGGCTAAAACATGCTAATTATTCATCCGGCATACAGGAGGCAAAGTTTCCGACCACGGCAGGAGTTGATCCAGGGCATCTTTGTCCTGGAGGTCCAGGTTGGGGAGTTTTTCGAAGAGGTGAATGAGGTACTGGAAGGGATTTAACCCGTTTTCTTTGGCTGTTTCTATGATGCTGTAGATAATGGCGCTGGCTTTGGCACCCCGCGGGGTGTTGGCAAACAACCAGTTCTTGCGGCCGATGACGAAGGGCTTGATGGAACGTTCACTCCGGTTGTTATCGAGTTCCAAACGCCCGTCTTGCAAAAAAGCGGTCAGTTTATCCCACTGGCCCAGGCAATAGTAAACCGCCTGCCCAAAGGAACTTTTGGGCAGTACCTGCGTTTTCTGTTTTTTTAGCCACGCCAAAAAGGCGTCCAGCACAGGCCGGCTGCGCACCTGGCGAATTTGATAGCGTTCTTCCGGTGTTGCCTCTTTCAACTCGCGCTCAATGGCAAAGAGCCGGTTGCAGAACTCCAGCCCCTCCCGGGCGGCTACTGCTTTATTGCGTTTATCTTCCGGCAGGGCATTTAAGGCTTCATCAAACTTGCGACGGGCGTGGGCCCAGCAGCCGACCAGGGTAACATCCGAAAGCTCATTGTAGCCAGCATAGCCGTCAACGTGTAAATACCCCTTAAAACCTGCCAGGAAGCGGCGGGGATGTTTGCCGGCCCGGGTGGTCTGGTATTCGCAAAGGATGATTGATGGTCCGTCCCGCCCGGTACGGTAAAGCCAGAGATATGATTTGGTAGCAGCTTCCCTCCCGGGTTCCTGGAGCACCTGTAAGGTCGTCTCGTCGGCATGGAGGATATCTCTTTTAAGCAGGTGTTCATGGAGGCGGTCATAAATATGGGTTAGCCAGGTGTTGGCTCCATGGAGCACCCAGTTGGCCATTGTCTGCCGGGAAAGGTCTATCCCCAAACCCTTAAACTGCTGCTCCTGGCGGTAGAGGGGCAGGCCTGCCCCGTATTTCTGGGTCATGATGTAGGCCAGGAGGGAGGGAGATACCGGGCTGCCGGGAAGTATGGGTGCCGGAATAGGTGCCGTGATAACGGGAGTACTTATCTCTTCCCGCTCGCAGCGGCGGCAGGAATAGACGTAGCGCACATGTTTAACCACTTTCACCTGGGCCGGGATTACTTTTAGTTCCTGCCGTATTTCAGTGCTCATCTCATGCAAAGGACCACCGCAGCACGGGCAGACCCGTTCTTCTTCCGGCAGGCGGTGCTCTACACTTCTACCGGCAGGTTTTCCAGGTTCATCTCCCGGCGACTGCGCCCTTTGCAGCGCTGGTAGGTGATGGTTTCCAAATCAGGTTCTACTGCCTCAGGCCGGGCTTCCACTTCCGCTTCGTTAAAAAGCGAGAGCTGCTCTTCTTCTAAAGACCTGGTCCGTTCGCTGGAAACACCGAATTGCCGCTTCTTGCTTAAACGAAACTGCTCCATAAACCAATTCAGTTTAGCGGTCAGCTCGGCATTCTGTTGTTCCAGCCATCTACACTGCTCTTCCAGCTGTAGACAGCGGCTTTGCAGCTCTTCTATATTCATGGCAGCGATAGATTGCGAAGTAGTGTT